>DASXOZ010000054.1 GCA_036493895.1 Candidatus Binatia bacterium
CTGGTCTACACCCGTTGTTCGACCGCTGGCCTCGCCGACACTTGCCGAGCGTCGCCGAGGCTGTGGGAAAATTTGACGCTGCTGCGGCAGCGAACGGTCGCACGCAGGCGCTACCCATGACAGTACCCAACCTATCCGGCGTATCCGAGCTGCCGCTCGAGTCGACGCCACCTGCTCTGGATCCTGCGGCCGCGCGCGCGAATCTGTACGTCGCGCGGATGCTGCAGCAGCATCTGGTCGACGATCCGACCGGACGAAGCTGGGCAGACGACGGTACGGCGGTATTTGTCGATATCTCGGGATTCACGAAATTGTCCGAGGCGCTGGCGCGTAAAGGGCGCGAAGGTGCCGAGCAAATCACCGGGGTGATCGGCCATGTCTTCGAGCTGATGCTGGCGGTCGCCTACGACGCGGGTGGAAGCCTGCTCAAGTTCGGCGGCGATGCGTTGCTGTTGTGGTTCAAGGGCGACGGTCACGCGGGGCGGGCGTGCCGCGCGACGGTGCTGATGCGCGCTGTGCTGCGCGACATGGGCGCGGTCGAGCTTCGCGACGCCAAGATAGCCTTGCAGATCTCGCAGGGAGTCCATTCCGGGCGCTTCCACTTTTTCGCCGTGGGCAGCGCGCACACCGAACTCCTCCCCGTCGGCCCGGCCTGGAGCCATCTGGTCGCCATCGAGCGCGGTGCCGATGCGGACGAGATCGTCGTCAGCACCGATACGGCAGCGGCGATACCGGTCGAATGCCTCGGTGAGGCCAAGGCGGTCGGCCGGTTGCTGACGCAGGAACCTCCGGGCTACGAGGAGAAGCTTCCATTGTCTCCGCGGCCCAGGATGTCGGCCGAAATGACGGCACGATGTCTGTCGCCGTCGGTTCGCGCTCACGTGCTCGCGGGCGGTGGAACGTCCGAGCACCGTCCGGTCACGATCGCGTTCATCCGCTTCGAGGGTACCGATGAACTGATCGCAAGCCGCGGCCCAGAGGTGGCGGCCGAAGCGCTGCATCGAGTGCTGAACGTCGTTGAAGCCGCGGCCGAAGAACAGGGCATCACCTTTCTCGCTTCCGACGTCGATGCGGACGGGGGCAAGCTGATCTTGACCGGCGGGGCGCCCAAAGTCACCGGCAACGATGAGGAGCGCATGCTGCTCGCACTGTCGAAGATCGCTTCGAGCGACCTGCCGCTCCCCGTTCGCATCGGTGTCCATCGCGGCGCCGTCTTTGCCGGCGACATCGGGCCGCCGTATCGGCGCACCTACACGGTCATGGGCGACGCCGTTAACCTGACCGCGCGGCTGATGGCCAAGGCCGAGCCGGGTCGGATCTATGCCACCGGCGACGTGCTGGAGCGGTCGGCGACGCAGTTCGAGACGACCAAGCTCGAGCCGTTCGCGGTCAAGGGCAAAGCGGAGCCCGTTCAAGCATGGTCGGTCGGCCGCGCGCAAAGCTCGAAGACGCGCCAGGTGTCGACGCAGCGCCTGCCGCTCACCGGCCGCAATGCCGAGCTTGGCGCCATACGAAAAGCGTTCACCAGCGCGCGTTCAGGCGCGGGCCGGCTGATCGAAGTCGTGGGCGACTCCGGAATAGGCAAGACCCGCCTGCTCGAGGCGCTGCGCGACGCGGCAGCCGGGCTCAACAAGCAGCACGCCACCTGCGAAGCGTATACCGCCTCCACACCGTACGCGGTATGGAGCGAGCTGCTGCGCGAATACATGGGTTTCGGACGGGACGAGTCCGAGGCGGTCATCGCCGAGCGGCTGCGCGAGGAACTCGACAAGCAGGCTCCCGATCTCGCCCCGTGGTTTCCTTTGGTCGCCATACCCTTCGGACTCGACGTCGAGCCGACTCCGGAGGTTTCGATGCTGGCGGAGGCGAACCGGCGCGGGAAATTGCACGAGTCCGTCGCACGATTTCTCACGGCGATCATGTCCACGCCGCAGCTGATCGAGATCGAAAACGCGCATCACATGGACGAGGCATCCGCCGAGCTCCTGCTGCACCTGATCGGCGAGCTTGGAACGCATCCGTGGCTCTTCGCGGTCGCCCGCCAAGGCTCCGGCGGGTTCGTGGCCCCTCAGTCAGACACCGTGGTTCGCATCGAGCTCAAGCCGCTCGCGGCGCCTGATGCGCTGCGACTCGCCCAGCTGGCGACCCAGCAGACTCCGCTGCCGCCGCACGTGCTCGAGGTCGTCGCCACGCGCTCGGGCGGCAATCCGCAGTTCCTGCGCGACCTGTTGCAGAAGGTGGTCGACTCGGGAGGCGGCATCGCCGACCTCCCCGATTCCGCCGAAGCGGCGACGATGGCGCAGATCGACTCGCTTTCGCGTGAAGAGCGGAGCGTCGTTCGGCACGCCGCGGTGTTCGGCTTGACCTTCCACCCGCGCATGGTCGCGTGGTTCGATGGGGAGGAAGGTTTCTCCGCGCCTGCGCCCGCCGTGTGGAATGCGATCGGCGACCTGTTCGACGAGGAGTCGGACGGGTACCTGCGCTTCCGCCGTACGCTCCTGCGCGATGCCGCCTACGAAGGATTGCCGTACAAGCTGCGTCGGAAACTGCATGGAATCGTGGCGACGCGTCTCGAAGAGGAGCTCGACTACCCCGAAGAAATCGCGAACATTCTTTCGCTCCACTACTTCGAGGCCGGCGAGTACCGGCCTGCCTTTCGCTATGCGACGGCGGCCGCCGAGCGCGCCGAAGGCAGCTATGCGCACGTCGAAGCGGCCAAGCTTTACTCGCGTGCGCTGGAAGCCGGCCGCAAACTCGACGATGTAAGCGGTGGGGAGATTGCCGTCATCCATCGAGCCCTCGGCGATTCCTGGTATCGCGCGGGCGAATTCCAGAAGGCGGGCAAGGCGTACACCGAAGCGCGCGGCCCGGCCGCCGGCGATCCGCTGGCGGACGCCAGCCTGCTGCTCAAGCTCTCGCACGTCGAAGCGAAGCTCGGCCAGTGCGAGCAAGCGCTGCGGTGGTGCGAGCAGGCGCGCGCCATCCTCCAGGAAATCGAAGGACCGGAGGCGGCTCGGCAAAATGCGCGCGCGGGCGGCTGGTATGCCATGGTGGTGGGCACCGAAGGACGGATGACCGACGCGCTGCAGTGGGCTGAACGCACGGCGGCCGAGGCGCAAGCCGCGGATGACCCGGAAGCTTTGGCGGATGCCTACTTTGTCA
>DASXOZ010000055.1 GCA_036493895.1 Candidatus Binatia bacterium
CTGGTCTACACCCGTTGTTCGACCGCTGGCCTCGCCGACACTTGCCGAGCGTCGCCGAGGCTGTGGGAAAATTTGACGCTGCTGCGGCAGCGAACGGTCGCACGCAGGCGCTACCCATGACAGTACCCAACCTATCCGGCGCACCCGAGCTGCCGCTCGAGTCGACGCCACCTGCTCTGGATCCTGCGGCCGCGCGCGCGAATCTGTACGTCGCACGGATGCTGCAGCAGCATCTGGTCGACGATCCGACCGGACGAAGCTGGGCAGACGACGGTACGGCGGTATTCGTCGATGTCTCGGGATTCACGAAGTTGTCCGAGGCCTTGGCGCGCAAGGGTCGCGAAGGTGCCGAGCAGATCACCGGGGTGATCGGCCATGTCTTCGAGCTGATGCTGGCGGTCGCCTACGACGCGGGCGGAAGCCTGCTCAAGTTCGGCGGCGACGCGCTGCTGCTGTGGTTCAAGGGCGACGGCCACGCGGGGCGGTCGTGCCGCGCGACGGTGCTGATGCGCGCGGTGCTGCGCGACATGGGCGCGGTCGAGCTTCGCGACGCCAAGATAGCCTTGCAGATCTCGCAGGGAGTCCATTCCGGGCGCTTCCACTTTTTCGCGGTAGGCAGCTCGCACACCGAGCTCCTTCCCGTCGGCCCGGCATGGAGCCACCTGGTCGCCATCGAGCGCGGCGCCGATGCCGACGAGATCGTCGTCAGCATCGACACCGCATCGGCGTTACCGGCCGAATCCCTCGGTGAGCCCAAGGGGCCCGGCCGTTTGCTGAAGCAGGAACCTCCGGGCTATGCGGAGAAACTTCCACTGTCTCCGCGACCGAAGATGTCGGCCGAAATGACGGCGCGATGCCTGTCACCTTCGGTTCGCGCGCACGTGCTCGCCGGCGGCGGAACGTCCGAGCACCGTCCGGTCACGATCGCGTTCATCCGCTTCGAGGGCACCGATGAACTGATCGCAAGCCGCGGCGCTGAGACGGCGGCAGAAGCGTTGCATCGAGTGCTGAACGTCGTCGAAGCAGCGACCGAAGAACAGGGAATCAGCTTTCTCGCTTCCGACGTCGATGCGGACGGCGGCAAGCTGATCCTGACCGGCGGCGCGCCCAAAGTCACCGGCAACGACGAAGAGCGCATGCTGCTCGCGCTGTCGAAGATCGCTTCGAGCGAACTGCCGCTGCCCATTCGCATCGGCGTCCATCGCGGCGCCGTCTTTGCCGGGGACATCGGGCCGCCGTATCGACGCACCTACACGGTCATGGGCGACGCGGTTAACCTGACCGCACGGCTGATGGCCAAGGCCGAGCCCGGCCGGATCTATGCCACGAGCGACGTCCTGGAGCGTTCGGCCACGCACTTCGAGACGACCAAGCTCGAGCCGTTCCCGGTCAAGGGCAAAGCGGAGCCCGTTCAGGCGTGGTCGGTCGGCCGCGCGCAAAGCTCGAAGACGCGCCAGGTGTCGACGCAGCGCCTGCCGCTCACCGGCCGCAATGCCGAGCTTGGCGCCATACGAAAGGCGTTCACCAGTGCGCGTTCGGGCGCGGGCCGGCTGATCGAAGTCGTGGGCGACTCCGGAATAGGCAAGACCCGCCTGCTCGAGGCGCTGCGCGACGCGGCGGCCGGGCTCAACAAGCAGCACGCCACCTGCGAAGCGTATACCGCCTCCACGCCGTATGCGGTGTGGAGCGAGCTGCTGCGCGAATACCTGAGTTTCGGGCGGGACGATTCCGAAACGGTCATCGCGGAGCGGCTGCGCGAAGAAGTCGCCAAGCAGGTGCCCGATCTGGTCCCGTGGTTTCCCCTGGTGGCCATACCCTTCGGACTAGACGTCGAGCCGACGCCGGAGGTATCGATGCTGGCGGAGGCGAACCGCCGTGCGAAATTGCACGAGTCCGTCGGACGATTCCTGACGGCAATCATGTCCACGCCGCAGTTGATCGAGATCGAAAACGCGCATCACATGGACGAGGCGTCCGCCGAGCTCCTGTTGCACCTGACCGGCGAGCTTGGAACGCATCCGTGGCTCTTCGCAGTAGCGCGCCAGGGCTCCAGCGGCTTCGTGGCGCCTCAGGCGGAGACCGTAGTTCGCATCGAGCTGAAGCCTCTCGCGGCGCCGGATGCGCTGCGGCTCGCCCAGTTGGCGACCCAGCAGACTCCGCTCCCGCCGCACGTGCTCGAGGTCGTCGCCACGCGCTCGGGCGGCAATCCGCAGTTCCTGCGCGACCTGTTGCAGAAGGTGGTCGACTCGGGCGGCGGCGTCGCCGACCTCCCCGATTCCGCCGAAGCGGCGACGATGGCGCAGATCGACTCGCTGTCACGAGAAGAGCGCAGCGTGGTCCGCCACGCTGCCGTGTTCGGCTTGACCTTCCACCCTCGGATGGTGGCGTGGTTCGACGGGGAGGAAGGTTTCTCCGCGCCTGCGGCCGCCGTGTGGAATGCGATCGGCGACCTGTTCGACGAGGAGTCGGACGGATACCTGCGCTTCCGCCGTACGCTCCTGCGCGATGCCGCCTACGAAGGATTGCCGTACAAGCTGCGCCGCAAACTGCATGGAATAGTGGCGACGCGTCTCGAAGAAGAGCTCGACTACCCCGAAGAAATCGCCAACATTCTTTCGCTCCACTACTTCGAGGCCGGCGAATACCGGCCTGCCTTTCGCTACGCGACGGCGGCTGCCGAGCGCGCCGAAGGCAGCTATGCTCACGTCGAAGCGGCCAAGCTTTACTCGCGTGCGCTGGAGGCCGGCCGCAAGCTCGATGACGTAAGCGGTGGAGAAATTGCCGTCATCCACCGGGCCCTCGGCGATTCCTGGTATCGCGCGGGCGAGTTCCAGAAGGCGGGCAAGGCGTACACCGATGCGCGCGGGCCGGCCGTCGGCGATCCGCTGGCGGACGCGGGTCTGCTGCTCAAGCTGTCGCACGTCGAAGCGAAGCTCGGCCAGTGCGAGCAAGCGCTGCGGTGGTGCGAGCAGGCGCGCGCCATCCTCCAGGAAATCGAAGGACCGGAGGCGGCTCGGCAACATGCGCGCGCGGGCGGCTGGTATGCCATGGTGGTGGGCACCGAAGGACGGATGACCGACGCGCTGCAGTGGGCTGAACGCACGGCGGCCGAGGCGCAAGCCGCGGATGACCCGGAAGCTTTGGCGGATGCCTACTTTGTCA
>DASXOZ010000056.1 GCA_036493895.1 Candidatus Binatia bacterium
GGAGCCATTCATAGAGACAGACGACGACGGCCTGGGCGAGGTTGAGCGACGAGTATTCGGACGCAGTCGGAATGAAAGCCACGCGATGGCAGCGCGCCAGCTGCTCGTTGGTCAGCCCGTGGTCCTCCGGACCGAAGACGATCGCGACCTGCGCCGCGCCAAGCCCGCGCCGCCGCGCGTCCGCAAAAACCTCGCCGACCGAAACGACAGGAATGCTCCACGGCCTGCTCCGCGACGTCGTCCCGACGACCAGCGCGCACGGCGCGACGGCTTCCGCAATGGAATCGACATGCCGGCGTGAATCGAACACGTCGCCGGCATGCACTGCGGTGCGCCTGGCCTCTTCGGCGTCGTACTGCCCCCCGACGATGAAAAGCTCGCCGGCGCCCATGTTGCTGATTGCGCGGCAGGCCGCGCCGACGTTGGCGCCCCGACTCGGCTCGACGAGCACGACGCGCAGCCCGCTGCGGCGCGCGGTGCTTTGCGCGCCGGCATCGCCGGCGCGGCGGATTGGCCCGCCAGCTTCGCCGCTGCGGCGGGTTGGCCCGCCGGCATCGCCGCGGTCGCTACTGGACAAGGTCGCGAAGGCGTCGCTTGAGATCGGCCAGCGCGTGGCGCGCCGAATCCGCATCCGAGCGCGCCGCCGCCAGCGCGCCCTCGAGCTCGGCGGAGTGCGCTTCGAGAGCGGTGATGTGCGCCTCGAGCTCGGCGTAGCGGGCGCTCTGGCGCTCGGCATCGGCCAGGCGGCCGCGGAGCTGTTCGAACAGATCCTCGGCGCTTCCGGACGCTGCGTTGGAAGTGACGGGTGCCGCTGCTGCCACCGGGGCAGCTGCCGGAGCCGAAGGTCGAGGAGAAATCGAAGGCCACGGATTCGGAGACGGCTCGGGCGCCGCGGCCGATCGCTCGTAAGACCTCTCCGAAGTGGTCTCGTATAGCGCAGAGGACGGACGCTCCACCGGTCTTTCGACCGCGGTCGCCGCCGGCGCTCGTGCGTCGCCGGGATCGGCGGTCCAGCGAACCTCGAACTTGCACGCGTCGCTGCCCTGGAGCCGGCAGCCCTCGGCGTGCTTGACGTCGAGGCCGCGGGCGCCGACGGCCTGCAGGCGCTGGGTCAGCTCACCGATGATCGCGATGCAGACGTTCGCGAAGCCCGGCATGCCCCGGTAGTAAACCTCCGCGAATCCGGGCCGCTGCATGTTCACATCGAAACCGCTTCCCGCGGAATCGACGAAGGCCGACGGAAGCGTCGAAAGCCCCGCGACAACCTCGGTTGCCGTAAGGCGCGAATCCTCGGGAAGCCCCTTGGTAGCCGCGTACGCCAGGCCTCGGGCGAAGCTCGTGTCGCGCGGGGAGCGTCGCATGAGGTCGGTGAACTCGCCGGCGATGTCGGCCGTCCACGGGTACCACCTGTCGGGGTCGAACTCCGCGTAGCGCTTGCGTTCGGGCTTCGACAGCGACGGGTGCATCGTCGACAGGAAGCGAAAGACTTTTCCGGAGATCTGCGCGGATTCCACGGCTGGGGCCCCTTGGACAGGATGGCCCATCTTAATCGGGCGCCAGACCGAGCACCAAGCGAACGAGCCCGTTGAACACAGCCGTCACGTAGGCGAGGTCCAGGACGGCCCCGTCGCTGAGGCCAGCCCGGCGCAACTCCTGGATCCTGCTTCCCGTGATCGTGTGCGAGTGCAGCGTGACGTCCCTCGCAAAACGCAGGCACGCGTGCTCGACCTCGGGCAGGCTCGACGGCGATCCTTCGGCGGCGGCGATCACGTCGGCCGGGTTTTCCGACCTCTGACGCAGCCAGTCGCCGCAGCTCGCCGAGAAATAATCGCAGCCCGCAAGGCGCGAGACGACCAGGCCGATGCGGATCCAGCGGTCCCGCGGCATGACGGCCGCCGCCGTCCTTATGACGCGGAGCTGGGCGTCAAAGACCTCGGGACAGGCTTCGAGCAGGTCGAATCCGGGGGGCAGCGACGCGAAACCGAGCTGGTGCAGGAAAAGCTCGCGCAGCGAGGCCTGGTCGGCTTCCGGCGGCTCTCCCGGCAGCGACTTCTCGTCCATGTTCATGCTGAAGGACGCCAGACGGGCCAGCAGTCCGATGGCGCCGCGGCGCCCGGCCTCGAAGCGGCGAAGCGGCGCCGGGATCTCGGAGTCGACGCCCAGCGAATTGGCAAGGCGCGTCACGCTGTTGAAGGCGCCGATGACCGCGACGATCTCGATCCGCTCTTCGAGGATCGGCCACGCCTTTGCCAGCGCGGCGCGGTGGGCAGGTTTGATGCTGCGAGGATCGGTGGTCAGGCGGATCGCCAGTCGCAGCGCTTCGCGGGCCGGCTCGCCGAGGCCGTCGGAATCGGCGAGGTGGGTCTTCAGGTCGCGCGCCCGGTCGCCGTCCATGCCGCTGGCCAGCAGGTAGATCGTGTGGGCGTCGGCGCAGTAGTCGCAGCGGGCCGCGACCGAGACGCAGACTGCAAGCATTTCTTTAAGTTGCCGGGATATCCTCCGGCTCCACATGAGCGCCATCCAATGGCGGTACACTCCCTCCATCGTCTCCGGCCTGAGGCTGAAGACCTGCAGGAGGTTGGGCACCCGAGGCACCTCGGCGCGCACCTCTTTATACACCTGGGCCAGGCGTCCTCCGGCCTGCGAAGGCGCAATGTGGCGGATGTAGGCCATGGGCGGGCGCAGCATTCTCGGGCTGGTCCCGTCAGTCAAATCTTCCCCCGGCGGGGCGTTATATTGACAGAACGGTAAAAAATCCTTGACGGGGGGAAGGGTTCGTACTAAACGATCGGTATGTCGCGGATCGAAAGGCCCCGCCGGGGCGAAGACGCGCGCGCCGACCTCAAGGAAACGGCCATCGACTGCTTCTCGCGGTACGGCTACCAGGGCACGTCGATCGATCGCATTGCGCGCGAGGCCGGCGTCACCAAGGGCGCGATCTACTACCATTACAAGGACAAGAACGACCTGCTGTCGGCCGCCGTCGCCGACCGTGTCGGCGAGTTCGAGGACCGGGTCCAGAAGGCCTGCGAGGGCGCGGCTGCCGAAGAGGCGCTGCGGCGAGTCGTCAGCGTGTCGATCGAGCACGCGATCTCGAACGACCGGCCCCGCTTCGCCATCAAGCTGATGGTCGAGGCCATCGACACCCACGATCCTCTTCTCGAGGAGATGCGCGGGATGATGCGGCGCTTTCGCGCATTCCTGCGCAACATCGTCCGCGCCGGCCAGGACAGTGGCCAGTTCCGCCGCGATGCCGACGCCGACTCGGTGGCCGCGACGCTGACGAGCGCCGTGATCGGGGCCGAGACCCAGTACTACCTGGACCCCGACCGCTTCCACCTCGAGCAGACGCTCGCGACCTTCATCGACCAGCTTTGCAACGACCTGCGCGGGGAGCGCGACGCCGAGCGGCGCGTGCATCCGCCGGCACAAGGGAGCCTTCAGCCATGATCGATTTCGAGCTCGACGAAGAGCAGCAGCTCATCCGCGAGACCGTGACGACCTTTGCCGCCGAGCAGCTGCGGCCCGCCGCGCGCGAGGCCGACGAAACCGGCGTCATCCCCGAATCCCTGGTCCGCACGGCCTGGGACCTCGGCCTGATCCAGGGCTCGGTGCCCGAAAGCTACGGCGGCTACGCTTCGGGCGATCCGTCGGCCGTGACCGGCGCCATCGTCGCCGAAGGCCTGGCCGAAGGAGACCTCGCGATCGCCCTGCACCTGCTGTCGCCGCGCCTGGTCGTCGATCCGGTGCTTCGCCTCGGCAGCGAGGAGCAGAAGAAGGCCATCCTTCCGATCTACATGTCCGAGCGCTTCACACCCGGGTCGGCCGCAGTCGTCGAGCCGTGGCTCGGCTTCCACTTCACGAAGATGAAGACCACCGCGCGCCGCGACGGCAACGACTACGTGCTCGACGGCACCAAGTGCCAGGTCGTGCTGGCCGCGTCGGCGCCTCACATCGTCGTCTACGCTGCGGCCGAAGGCGGCATCGGCGCGTTCGTCGTGCCGGGTGGAACTGCCGGCCTCACCATCGGCGAGCGCGAGAAGAACCTCGGACTTCGCGGCCTCGAAACCTACGAGATCCGTCTCGACGGCTGCCGCGTGCCGGCCTCCGCCAGGCTCGGCGGCGATGCGACGCCGATGCTGCGCCGCTCGCGCGTGGCGCAGTCGGCGATGGCAGTCGGCATCGCCAAGGCCTCGCTCGACTACGCGATCACGTATGCCAAGGAGCGCGACGCGTTCGGCGTCAAGATCGCGCAGAAGCAGGCCATCGCGTTCATGATCGCCGACATGGCCACCGAGACCGAGGCGGCGCGGCTGCTCAACTTCGAAGCGGCGTGGAACCTCGACCAGGGCGGCGACGGTTCGCGCGAAGTCGCCATCGCGCACCGCTACAGCAGCGACATGGCAATGACCGTGACCGACAACGGGCTGCAGGTGCTCGGAGGCCACGGCTTCATCCGCGATCATCCGGTCGAGATGTGGGCGCGAAACGCGCGCGGCTTCGCGATCTTCGAAGGCATTGCCAGCGTCTGAAACGGCACGGGTCTCCGCCACGACCCCAGCAGGAGCAGCATCCATGGATTTCTCCCTCTCCGAAGCAGCACAGTCGCGAATCGCGATGTCCCGCATGGCCGCCGAAGGAATGATGCGACCGATCGCTCGCCAGTTCGACGAGCAGGAACACACCGATCCGTGGGAATTCTTCCAGTCGATGTGGGACATCAGCCGCGGCAACCGCGACGCCACCGGCATGGGTTCCCAGGGCAACGGCAAGAAGAACGGCCGCTCCGAGAACACGCTGCTCGCGTGCATGCAGATCGAGGAGCTCGCGTGGGGCGATGCGGGGCTCTACCTGTCGATCCCGAACCCCGGCCTCGGCGGCGCTGCCGTGCAGGCCGTCGGAACCCCCGAACAGAAGCAGCGCTACCTCGGCACCTTCTACGAGGGCAAGCCGCGCTGGGCAGCGATGGCGATCACCGAGCCCCACTTCGGCTCCGACTCCAAGCAGGTCGCGACGACTGCCGTACGCGACGGCGATGAGTGGGTGCTCAACGGCACCAAGATCTTCTGCACATCGGGACACCGCGCCCTCGACAAGTCCGACGGCTTCGTCGTCGTGTGGGCGACCCTCGACAAGAGCAAGGGCCGCGCCGCGATCAAGTCGTTCATCGTGCCCGCCGGCACCCCGGGCGTCACCGTGACCAAGATCGAGGACAAGATGGGCATTCGCGCCTCCGACACGGCGATGATCGTGTTCGAGAACGCGCGCATCCCGGCCGACAACATCCTCGGCACCGCCGAGATCGTCGAGAAGGACTCCCGCGCCGGCTTCGGCGGCGTCATGGCCACGTTCGACAGCACGAGGCCGATCGTGGCCGCCAGCGGAATCGGCGTCGCGCGCGCCTCGCTCGAGTTTCTCAAGCAGGCCCTCGAGGAGGCCGGCATCACGATCCGCTACGAGGTCAGCGCCTATGACCAGACCGTGCTCGAGCGCGAGATCATGAACATGGAGGCCCAGCTCCAGGCCTCGCGCCTGCTGACGTGGAAGGCCTGCAACATGATGGACCGCGGCCAGCGCAACTCGAAGGAAGCGTCGATGGCCAAGGCCAAGGCTGGCCTGGCGGTCACGCGCATCACGCAGAAGTGCGTCGAGCTGGCTGGCGCGTTCGGCTACTCGCGCAAGCAGATGCTCGAGAAGTGGATGCGCGACGCGAAGATCACCGACATCTACGAAGGCACCCAGCAGATCAACCAGCTGATCATCGCGCGCGCGGTGCTCGGCTACACCAGCGTCGAGCTGAACTGATCGCACGAGGCTTCGGGCGCACGGCGTGCGCCCGAAGCCGCCGTCCTCGCCCGCCCACGCACTTTTAGATTTGCCAAAAATCTGCGCTGCGCTGCGCGACCGGCCGTATCCTTTCCGCGCGCCCGCGCGCCCGCGCGCCCGCGCGCAAGCCCGCGATCACGGCATCCGGGCCACCCGAACGCGCCTGCCATTCCCACGATGCGACGCGCATTTTCCTGCGCGATCTGCCGGGCGCCGCGCTGCGTGCGCGAACCGACCGCAGTCGGTTGCACCGTCGTGTCACTGCCGCTGACGCATGAGCAGTCCTCGCGCCGCGTCCAATGTTTCGCTGCAACCATATTGCCTCGAACGCCGCGGCGTTAGACCATGAGGCGCGTGAATGGACGCCCGCACATCGCGACGCTGTTCGCGATCGCCGTCATCCTCTCGTCGTTCGTCAACCTGTGGATCATCTACGTGGTGACGAGCAGGCCGCGTGCGATCGTGCAGGAAGTCGTGCACGAGGCAGTGGCCAGCGGCGAGCCGACGACGATGCCGCGGCCTGCCCGGTCGCTCGACGATGCGACTCGCAGGGGCGACGTCGCCAGCGTCAAGCAGCACATGTACTGGTGCCGCAAGGACGGCAATTGCGACCTGCAAAAAGAGCTGAAGGTGGCAGTGGACGCCGGCCAGCCGACGGTCGCGAGGGTCCTTCTTGCCGCGGGCGCCAACGTCAACGCCGCCGGCGCCCACGCCGAGACCGCGCTGCATTCGGCAGTGATCAAGGGCGGCACGAACCTGGCCTCGGTGCTGCTCGCCGCAGGTGCCAACGTCAACGCGCGCGACGAGGACGGCATGACGCCGCTTCATGCCGCTGCCGCGTGGGGCCATGTCGAGCTGGCCAGGATGCTGCTTGCGGCCGGAGCCGACGCGAACGCGCTCGACCGCAACCGCCAGACTCCGCTGCATCTCGTGGCCAGCCGGCGGGTACCGCCCCTGTCGGTGTACGCCGACGTCGCCAAGACGCTTCTCGATGCGGGGGCGAAACCGAACATCCGCGCGGCGGATGGCTCGACGGCGCTTCGGGTTGCCGAGCAGTCCGCGTCCAGCCTGACGCTGGACGGCAATGCCAAGGCCTCCGGCGACGCGAACGAGGTCGTCGCGCTCCTGCGCGAGCACGGCGGAGTCGACTGACCCCCCGGCATCCGGGCCTTTTTGCGCAGCCTCGCGGGACGTGGTTCACAAAGACAGAGCCCGTTAAAAAGGAGCCCGTCGATGCAACCACGGCATCTCGTGCGCCGGTGCGCGCTGCTTCTGGCAGTGACGCTCGTCGCTTCCTGCTCAGCCACTCACGCGCCGGCGCCGCCGGGGCCTTTGTCAGGTCCCGTCGGCAACGTCCCGTTCTTCGAAGGGCTCGGCAAGACCGGGCGCAAGATCACGACGTCGTCGCCCAAGGCCCAGCGCTATTTCAACCAGGGCCTCGCCTTCCTGTTCGCGTTCAACCATGACGAGGCGATCCGCTCGTTCCGCAAGGCCAGCGAGCTCGATCCGCACGCGGCGATGGCATGGTGGGGAATCTCGATCGCGAGCGGCCCCCACATCAACAACCCGTCGATGACGCCGGAAGCGAGCCGCACCGCGTGGGACGCCGGGCAGCGTGCACGCAAGGAAGCGAAGAAGCACGCAACAGCGACCGAGAAGGACCTGATCGACGCACTCGATTCCCGCTACGCCGATCCCGCGCCCGCCGATCGCACCAGGCTCGACCAGGCGTATGCGGATGCGATGCGCAAGGTGTGGAAGAACCACTCGGACGATCCAGACGTCGGCGCGCTGTTCGCCGAGGCGATGATGGACCTGAGGCCGTGGAACCAGTGGACGCCCGAGGGCAAGCCACAGCCCGGCACCGAAGAAGTGCTGGCGACGCTCGAGACGGTGATGACCGAAAACCAGAACCATCCGCTCGCGCTGCACCTGTACATCCACGCGGTCGAAGCGTCGCATGATCCCGGGCGCGCCGACGTCGCAGCCGATCGCCTGCGAAACTTGACGCCGGGCCTCGGCCACCTCGTGCACATGCCGAGCCACATCGACGTGCGCCGCGGGCGCTGGAAGGAAGCCGTCGTCGCCAACCAGAAAGCGATCAAGGCCGACGACCGTTACCGCGCGATCTCTCCGCACCAGGGCTTCTACGGCCTGTACATGCTGCACAACCACCACATGCTCGCATACGCGGCGATGATGGCGGGTCGCCAGTCGCAGGCCCTCGAGGCGATCGACACGATGGCCTCGACGATTCCGCCGGGCTGGGCCCAGCAATTCGCGCCGATTGCCGACGGCTATCTTTCGCTTCCGATCGAGGTGCGCGTGCGATTCGGACTCTGGGACGACGTGCTGAAGACGCCGGAGCCGGGCGCGGCCTTCCCGTTCGGCCGCGCGATGCGGCATTTCGCGCGCGGAACTGCGTTCTCGGCCAAGGGTGACACGAAATCCGCGCGCGCGGAGCTTGCCCAGTTCCGCAAAACCGCCGCGGCCCTGCCCGCCGACGCGCAATTCAGCAACAACAAGGTGTCCGACCTCATTCCCGTCGCCGACCACGTGCTCGACGGCGAAATCACGTACCGCGAAGGCCATCGCGACGCTGCGCTGGCGCTGCTTCGCCAGGCCGTGACCGCCGAGGACAAGCTCGCTTACGACGAGCCTCCCTCGTGGATCCTGCCGACGCGCCACACGCTCGGTGCCACGCTGCTGGACGCCGGCCGCAGCGGCGAAGCCGAAAAGGTTTTCCGTGCGGACCTCGACAGGCTGCCGAATGACGGGTGGGCGCTTTACGGCCTGGCCGAAAGCCTGCGCCGCCAGAACAGGAAGCCCCAGGCCGAGCGGTACCAGAGCCAGTTCGAAAAAGTCTGGGCCGGCGCCGATGCGAAGATCACGTCGCCTTGCGCGTGCTTGCCCGGTTCGAGGGGCGCCGCCGGCAGGACGACTGCAAACTCACACGCTGCTGCGAAGACGTCACCAGCCGGAAATTCCACGTCGAAGAGCCAGCCCGCGACGCCGCAGTGAGCCGGCGCACGCTGATCCGCGGTGGCCGGGTGCTGGCGATGACGCCCGGCTCCCGCGAATCGGCGCTGGATATCCTGATCGGCGGCGATCGCATCGAAGCCGTCGGTGCGTCGCTCGTGTGCGAGGACGCCGAGACGATCGACGCCGCCGGCATGATCGTGCTGCCGGGCTTCGTCGACACTCACCGCCACGTCTGGCAGACCCAGCTTCGCACCGTGGCGGCCGACTGGAGCCTGTTCGACTACTTCACGCAGATGCGCCTGGTCTACTCGGCGTTCTACGAGCCGCAGGACGTCTGGCTCGGCAACCACGTCGGGGCGCTCGAAGCGCTGGATGCCGGCATCACGACGCTGGTGGATCACTGCCACATCCTGCACACGCCCGAGCACGGCGACGCGGCGGTGCAGGGCCTTGTGGAATCGGGCATCCGCTCGGTGTTCTGCTACGGCCTGTTTGAAAGCCCTTCGTACCGCGAAGACCGCGCTCGCGCGGGTCTTCGCGCGGGATGGCGACTCGAAGATGCGCGCCGCATCCGCCGCGACGTCCTCTCATCCGACCACGGCCGCGTCGTGATGGGTTTTGCACCGACGGAGATCGACGCCCAGCCCTACGAGGCCAACGTCGCCGAAATCGCCTTCGCACGCGAGCTCGGTGCCCGCCGCATCTCGTGTCACGTCGCGATGGGTGCCTACGACTCGGGCGGGCGCATCGTCGAGCGCCTCGGCAAGGACGGGCTGCTCGGCGAGGACCTGCTGTTCGTGCACGGCTCCGCGCTGACCGACGACGAGCTTGCGCGCATGCGCGACAGCGGCGCGGCGGTTTCGGCCACGCCCGAGACCGAGATGCAGATGGGCATGGGCTTTCCGGTCGCGATGCGTGCGCGCCAGGCCGGCGTGCGCAGCTCGCTCGGCATCGACATCGTGTCGAACTATTCGGGAGACATGTTTTCGCAGATGCGGCTTTGCCTGCAGGGCTCGCGCGCCGTCGAAAACGACGGATACGAAAAGTGCGGCCGCGCCCCGCGCGAAATCCGCATCAAGACACGCGACGTGCTCGACCTGGCGACGCGCGGCGGAGCCGAAGCTGCCGGGCTCTCGTCGCTCGCGGGAACGCTGGAGTCCGGCAAGCAGGCCGACGTGATCCTGATCCGCACCGACGCGATCCACATGACGCCGGCGATCGATGCAGTCGCCGCAGTGGTGCTCGGCGCGAACGCGGGCGACGTCGACACCGTTTTCGTCGCGGGCCGCTGCGTCAAGCGAAACGGACGCCTGGTCGGCGTCGACTGGCCGTCGTTGTCGGACCGGCTTCAGGAATCGAGCCGCCGCATCGTCGAGGGAATGCGCACGGTGCCGCTGGCGCCGATCCAGGATGCAGCGGCACGGGTGATGCCGAGAGTCGGGGACATTCCCAGCCTGCTACAAAAATTGTAGCGCTACGATTTTTGTAGCAAAGGACGACTGGCGGACTTCGGGCCGGCCCGCGGGATCTGCAGCGAATCGCCTGTCGGCGCCAATGATGCGCTACGGAAGAAGCTGGAGCCCGTACACCACCTGCGCGGCCGCGAGCAGCAGCGCGAGCGCCCCGATCCACGGATGGATCGCGCGCACCGAGCGTATGTGCATCCAGCGCGACGCCAGCGCCGCGGCCGAGAGCGTGGCCACCAGCCCCGTTCCGATCTTGAAATGCGTGCTCGTCGCAGCCTCTCCGGGCCGCGCGATTGCCCAGTTCACGCCGAGTCCCGCGCACCAGAGGACGACGACTGCCGCGTACATCCACGGAGCGAGCAGCGAATGCTCGCGCAGGTGCTGGGCGCGGTGGCGACGATCGTTGCGCGCGAGCACGCCGAGCGATGCGACGTAGGCGAGCAGCACCAGGACGAAGCCCGCAAGAATCGGGTGGAGGTACGGGATCATCGCAGCCCGAGCGACGGGAACAGGCGGGCCCCGCGGCCGGCGACGGGATCGTCGTCCCGTAGCCGGCCTGCGGCACGATCGTTCAGAAGGCGCCCTGCCGGAGGTTCACTCCCACTGTCGCGGTCTGGTGTCCACCGTCCGGGTCGCTCGCGTCGTCGACCGTCACGACGAAGTCGCTGCCGACCGGAATGTCGGCCGCGCTGTTGGCCGTGAAGTTGCAGTGGGCAACGTCGACCGGCGCGGAGAACGCGTCCAGCGAGATGTAACCCAGCGTCAGCTTGTGCAGGGCATCGTTGTCGTCCGGCGCGAACAGCGCACCCTGGATCAGGCTCGTGCACTCGACCTGGTCGTCGCTGCCGATGAAATTTCCCGGCGCGCTCGCGTAGTTCACGGAGAACTGCAGCGCCCCGAGGCCGGCGCTCGATGCCGTCAGGCGGAACGTCACGCCGTAGGAAACGCCGTCGAACATCGTCGTCGTCGTCGTGCTCCCACTGCCTTGGACCGTCGTCGTGGTCTGGCCGCCGCCGCCCTGCGTCGTCGTGGTCTGGCCGCCGCCCTGGGTCGTCGTCGTGGTGGTCTGGCCACCAGGCAGCGTCGTCGTCGTCACCGGGATGCAGTCGATGTTCGAGATGATGACGTCGGGGAACGGCGTGATGTCGTTGAGGTCCGGATCGGTCGCATCCGTGACCGTGACGACGAACTGCTGCAGGGTCGGAATGGTCGTCGCGACGAAATTGCACTCTGCAAGATCGGTCGGCCCCTGGATGCCGCTCAGGCTGACCAGTCCCGAGCTGAGCTTTTTCTGCGCGTCGTTGTCATCGAAGGCCGCCAGCGCGCCCTGGACCAGGGTGCTGCAGACGACGTTGGCGCCGACGCCCTGCATCTGCCCGGGCGCGGCACTGTAGTCGGTATCCCACTGCAGCGATCCCACCTTGACGTCGTCCACGAGCCGGTAGGTCAGCGTGCAGGCGTCGCCGCCGTGCCCGATCGTGGTCGTGGTCACGTTGTTCGTCGTCGTCGTGGTCTCGTTGCCGTTGGTGTTCGTCGTCGTGGTGCCGCTCACTGTCGTCGTCGTTCCCGACGACTTGCAGTTCGGGGCGTCCTTGCAGTTCGGATCGTTGCAGTCGATGAGGCCGTTGCCGTCGTCATCCACGCCGTTGCTGCAGTTCTCGCACGAGCCCGGGCTCGAGTCCGCGTTGACGCAGATCGGCGGGTTGGGGTCGCAGCCTGCGACGCTGTGGCAGGTGCACTGCGCGTCGGTGTCCTGGTTCAGGCGCGAAGCGTCGACGTCGAGGAAGCCGCACTGGAACAGCGTGCTCACGGCGGGGATCAGGCACCCGTTGATCGTCGCGCGCAGGGAATCTCCACCGTTGAGCTCGGTGAAGGTCGCATGGCAGCCCGCGTTGCCGAGGCCGGTCGCGATCGCGCAGTCCGGATCGCCGTTGCCCTGGTGGTTGAGCACCGCGTTCGCGTCATGGAGGTCCAGGTCGACCGTCACCGCGTCGCAGGCTCCGGAGCCGTTGATCCCGAAGAACAGGCGGACGATGACGGCGTTTCCGCCCCCGCCCCCGCCGCAGTCGGCGAGCAGGACGCCAAGCGCGAGAATCGAGATGCCTTTGGCGATCGTGCGAGTCCAGAAAGCCATGCGGGATGCTCCTTTCGGGCGCAACGCTGGCAAAACGGGACGGCCGCGCGACGCGCACCGACCGGCAGCGAGGGCGACCCGGCGCAATGCTAGACCACCGGCCCACCCCATGCGAGGCCGAATCGACTCCATCGCGAAGTGGACAGCCGCAGGCTCACGGACGGTTTTCGTGCCGGCAGAGCCTGGCGGCGCGCACCGACTTTTGCGCGCAGCCCCCGGCGCCGCTAGGAACCGCCCATGACAGGCATCGAGGCCCGTTACGAGGCTGCAGGACGCATCGGCGTGCGCGAGGTGGAGCTTGGCGCTCCCGGCGCGGGCGAGGTGCGAGTCCGCGTCCTGCGCTGCGGCATCTGCGGCAGCGACCTGCATGCGTTTCGCGGACGGGCCGAGCTTCCGCTCGATTGCCCCGGACACGAGATGAGCGGCATCGTCGATGCCGTCGGACCCGGAGCCCGCGGCGTGCGCGAGGGAGACCGGGTCGCGGTCGAGCCGTTGCGTCGCTGCGGGGACTGCCGCCACTGCCTGGCGGGGAACTATCACCTGTGCGGCCGCCTCGCGCTGAGCGGCGTCACGGCGCCCGGAGGAATGGCCTCGGCAATCGTCGTTCCGGACTACGCGCTGTTCGCGCTTCCGTCATCGCTGGACTTCGCTCTCGGCGCGCTGGCCGAGCCGATGGCCGTCAGCGTCCATGCCGCACGCCTCGGGGGAGCAGGACCGGGCTCGCGCGTGCTCGTGCTCGGAGCCGGGACGATCGGACTGGTTGCCGTCGCCGCTGCCCGTCACCTCGGCGCCGAGTACGTCGCAATCAGTGCTCGCCATCCCCAGCAGAAAAAGCTCGCTGCCGCCCTCGGCGCCGACGAGATCCTCGATCCGGAGCAGCTTCGGCCTTCGGGCGAAAAACCCGACGTCGTGATCGAGACGGTCGGCGGAACCGCTTCGACCGTCGGCGATGCGATGCTCGCAGTTGCGCGCGGCGGCACTGTCGTCGTCGTCGGTCTTTTCGAGAAAACTCCGGTGTTCGATCCCGGTGTGATGATTCTCAAGGAAGTGCGGATGGTCGGATCGATGGTCTACAATCATCCGCCGGGAGGCGCGGCCGACTTCGCGATTGCGCTCGACGTCATCGCCGATCGCGCGCAGGCGCTTCGCGCCCTCGTCACGCACACGTTCGCGCTCGAAGATGTCCAGCGCGCGTTCGAGACGGCGTCCGACAAGGCGAGCGGCGCCGTCAAGGTCATGCTGGCTCCGGCGGAAGGTTGAGCTTGCGCCGGGCGCACCGTTTTCTCGGTTTTGTCGTTCTCGCGGCGGCAGCCGCTGCCGCGACCTCCTGCGACCGTTCGCCGGCCGGTTCGTCGACGCCGCCGGCGCAACCTGTCGCGAGCCAGGTTCCTGCGGCCTCGAACCCGGTACGTCCGGGGCCGCTCGTGCTCGTCGGCGTCGACGGACTCGAGTGGAGGCTCGTGCTCGATCTGGTCGCGCGCGGCCGGCTGCCGCAGCTTCAAAGCATGATCGAGAACGGATCCTCGGCGCGGCTGACGACGTTGCAGCCGGCGCTGTCGCCGCCGATCTGGACGTCGATTGCGACCGGCGTCGTGCCGCAGCGCCACGGGATCCTCGGCTTCGTCCAGGGCGACGCCGCCGACCCGGCCGCGCAAGGCCGCCTGTTCAACAGCCGCGACCGCCGCGTGCGCGCGATCTGGGACATGACCGCCGAGCGCGGTCTTTCTTCCTGCGTCGTCGGGTGGTGGATGACTTATCCGGTCGACCCGCTGCGCGGCGTGATGGTCGCGCAGACAGGCGCCGCTCCCGGATTGGAGCGCGAGCGCACGCGCAAGGGCGGATTGGAGCCGGGAAAATCCGGCCAGGTATACCCTTCCGATCTCGAAGAGCACTTCTTTGCGATCGCGCGAAGCTCCGCGTCGCGCATTCCTGCGGTCGAGCAG
Organism: Candidatus Binatia bacterium; assembly: GCA_036493895.1. NCBI lineage: Bacteria > Candidatus Binatota > Binatia (SeqCode) > Binatia bacterium. The sequence continues at coordinate 14,352 of DASXOZ010000056.1, forward strand.
CAGCTTTACGGTGATTTTTCGTCGTGGCCGCCGGCGATGCAGCAAGTCGCCGTGCACAGCCGCTGGTCGCTCGCGGCGGATGCCGCGTACGAGGACATCGCGCTCGATCTCCTGTCCAGTCCGCATCGCTGCGACGTCGTGCTCGTCTATCTCGGCATCGCCGACGTCCTCGGTCACCGGCTCTGGCGCTGGACGAGCCCCGGGGATTTCTCTTCGCCGCCTCCGGCCGCCGAAATAGAGCGTTACGGCGACGTCCTCGCGCGGGCGTACGAGAGCATCGACCGCTTCGTCGGCCGCGTCCGCGAAGCCGCCGGTCCCGGAGCGACGATCCTCGTTGCCAGCGACCACGGCATGGGTGCATTCCGGCCGGCCGGTCCGGTCGATCTCGAGCGCACGGACGGGCCGCTGATCCGCACCGGAGGCCATTCGGCCGGGCGCGACGCGTTCCTGGCGGCAATCGGTCCCGGAATTGCCGGTCGCACCGCCGCCGTGCACCCTGCGCGCATCGACGACGTCGCGCGCAGCGGCAGCGTGCTCGACCTGGCCCCGACGCTGCTCGCCCTGCTCGCTCTTCCTCGCGGCGCCGACATGGACGGGCACGTCCTGACGTCGATGCTCGACCCTGCTTTCCTCGCCGCGCATCCCCTGTCGGAAATCCCGACGTGGACGGACCCGGCGTGGACCGCGGCGCGGCGGCCCTACCGGACGTCCGCCGGAGAAGACGCGGAGCGCGTCGACGAGCTTCGCTCGCTCGGATACCTGCAGTAGCCGCGACTGCGCGGCACACGGCTCATTTCACGCGCACCATCGGGCGACTGCGCACTTCGCGCGACAGGAACGCAAAACCGGCGCGCCGCCCCACGACCTCGACGGCAACGATGAAATCGGGGTCCTTGAAGCTCACTTTCGGTGCGGCGCCGGCGCTGGACGCCTTCTCGTAAAGAAAATCGCCGAGCGCCCGTTCGACCGCCGGGTGCTCGATGCGCCCCTTGAGACCGCGAAGGTGGCTCCGCACGTAGAAGGTTTTTCCGCACAGGCGCGCGGCCAGCGGCTCGAAGTGCTCGCACAGCGTCTCGGTGACGTCGTCGCGGACGAAGGAGACGGCATTTTCGACGGGAAGCACCCGGTCGACGGCATCCGGCCACGGAGGATCGGCCGCCGCGAGCTCTTCGATGCCTTCGAGGAGCCCGTCACCGGCCGCCGACCCGCTTCGCGCCACCGTTCCGATGAGGACCTGGGGAAACCCGCCGGTTCGAAAGCGCCCGATCTTCGCGAGAAGCGAAAGGGCCGCGCCGGTGCGGCCGCGAGAGCAGATCACCAGGACGTTCCAGTCCTCGTCGTCACGCCTGGCCACCGGCCGGATTATCCCTGCCAGCGTCGCAGGGGCAATGCGGCGCGCGCAGCTCGGCATTGGACAGGCGCCCTGTCCTTGGCTAATCCACCCGCATGCGGTTCTCCAAGCCAGCGGCCAGGGCCGCGCAACGTATCGTTCTGGCGGCGGCCGTTTCCGCCGGCTCCCTGCTGGCGTCCTGCGGGACCGGGGGTGGGCTCTCGAGCTTCCTTACTCCCGGCAAACCTACCAAGGCCCCGCCGGGAAACCTGGTCATCTACGCCGCCGAAAACCACGGCAACCGCATCGACGCGTTCCGCCTCGGAACCGACGGCCTGATGCCGGCCCGGCCGTTCAGCACGATGTTCGTCGATTCGTCGCCGAACCGAGTCACGGTCGCCAACGGCGTCCTGTACGCGACGCTGCACGACCGGGTCATCTCGGCCACTCTCGGCGCCGACGGCTCCCTGCCGGCAGTACCGACTTCGGGCTCGCTGACGCGCACCGACTACGATCCGGTCGAGCTCGAGGTGCGCGACGGCGTCCTCTACGTCGCGGCCGCCGGCATCGGGCTCGTCCAGTCCTTCGTGATCCGGGCGGACGGAACGATTCCGGTGGACGCGACCTCCTCGGGCAACGGCGAATTTCCCGCCGACTTCTCGACCATCGCGCTCGACGGCGGGTTTCTCTACTCGTCGTCGCGCGAAACGCAGTTCATCGACATGTTCATCCTGCGCGGAGACGGAACGGTTCCAATCAAGGCCCAGAACCAGAACCCGCGCGACAGCGTCTCGCTGCCGGACCACATGGTGATCCACCATCCGTTCCTGTACGTGACTTCCGCCAGCGACAAGAGCGTGCGGGAGTACCGTCTGGAGACGAGCGGCTTCGTGCCCGGAGACTACGAGTCGCGCACGAAGAACGACCAGTACTACCCGAATTTCCTCGTCGAGGGGCCCATCCTGTACGGCGCGGCTTACAGCGTGGGGGAGCTCGACCTGTTCCACGTCAACGCCGGCGGCACGCTGCCCGAGGAGTTGCCGTACTTCAGGACGACTGCCGACCCGGCTTCCTTTCCGAGCAGCCTCATCCTGCACGACGGGATTCTGTACGTGGCCCAGGCCGGGTTGAACCGCATCGACGCGTACGTGCTCGACAGCGACGGCACACCGCCGTTGCTGCCGTCGAGCAGCACCAGGGAAACGACCTCGGACTCCCTGCCGCTGTCGATCGCGCTGTATCAGCTTCCCTGAGGGCGCGGCAACACGCGGCGCCTGGACGGCCCAGCCACACGCGCGGCGTTCGAACGCGCGGCAACATGCGGCGCCTGAACGCGCGGCAACACGCGGCGCTTGCACGCGCCGCAACACGCGGCGCTTGCACGCGCGGCAACACGCGGCGCTTGCACGCGCCGCGATGCGCGCCGCGCGTCAGCGCGAAACTACGGTTTCTGCTCGGCGTTCGCCGTCGGAGCGGAGGCTGCTGCCGCCGGTGTCTCGGTTTCGCGCCACGCGGCCAGGCTCTCGACGAGGCGCGGGGTCTTGTAGCCGGTCATCGGGCGGGGGCTGTAGACCCGCACCAGCACCAGGCGTCCGCCCGGGCTGTAGTGAAGGGTGTAGCCGCGACCATCGAGGATGCGCTCGACGATGAGCTCGGGCGTAAGGTGGTGCACCGAAAGCGTGAACGGATAATCGAGGTCGAACTTGGTGGCGACGTCCGGGCCGCCCGCCTCGTGCCAGCCGCGCAGGATTGCGATCGCATTCACGTTCTCGGCGTGCATCGACCACGTGTCGCCGTGATCGACGAGCTCGATTTTCGTGTCGTCGGCGCCGATCGTCTGGATCGAATCCTTCGCAGGTGCCACGTCAGCGGGAGCCTGCTGCGAGACGGTAGCTTCCGCGTCGTTGTCTGCGGGGTCGGATGACGCACCAGCTGTCGCATCAGCGGGAACAGCGCCGCCGCTTGCGCCGGTGACAGGAACGGGCGGGGGGACCGGCCGCGCCGGATTGCGCACGATGACGCCTGCCGGTGCAGTCGCGACGACGCCTGCCGGTGCAGTCGCGACGACGCCTGCCGGCGCTGTCGCAACGACGGCTGCCGGTGCAGCCGCCACGGCGCCGCGATCGGCAGAGACGCCCTCGGCCGCAGCCGAACGCGGCTCGCACATTGCGAGCGCGACGGCCACGAGCATCGCCGCCAGACTTGCGCAATCGCCGCTCATCCCTGCGATATCTCCGCGAGGCGGCTCGGGCGAAGGGCCATGGCCCTTCTCAGCGTGTCGTTGGCCAGGTGGGAATCGACGGCACTGCGCAGCTCACCGTCATCGGCCAGCCCCGAATCGATGAGCTCGCACAGCAGGGCGCGTCCCGTCGCGATGCGCTCGGCCACCGCGAGCGGCGGCGCTGCCGCGAAGTCGCGAACCCGCGCCGCGATCGGTCCGCCCAGAGACGGTGATACGGCCGACATCAGCTCGACGAGCGAGTCGGCTTCGCTCTCGGCGATGGGGCCTCCCCACGACAACTGTCCCAGCAATCCGCCGAGCACCTCGAGCACGGCGAACAGCTGGCCGCGCGCAAATCCGCTCGCCAGGGACGGGAGCACCGACTTCTCCAGCGCAGCGACGATTCCTTCGATGGTGCGGTCCGGCTCGATCACGGGCAGTGGTTCCTCTTCACGAGTCCAGCGAAGGAATGATTGCCAGCGATTCGGCAAGAATCAGGTTCATTCCCGAGAGTTGGTGACGGAAGATCGCCATGCGCACGTCGTCGGTGCGACCGTCGGCGAACGCGCGAAGGCCGGTCAGCATGATGGCGGCCATCTTGACACCGGACAGCAGGTCATAAAACGCCAAGCGCGCCGGGCAGACGGGCTGGCCGCCGGCCTCTTCGTACATGCGCCGGAAATCGGCGCAGGCAACCAGCACTCCGGCAAGGCGGCTCTGCCCGCGCCAGAGGCGGCTCGTCGCCCAGGCGACGTCCTCGACCGGATCGCCGAGGTGCACCATTTCCCAGTCGAGCACGGCGCGCACCACACCACCCTGGCGAAGAAAGTTTCCGGTGCGGAAATCGCCGTGCACGACCGTGACGGGACCGTCCGTTGGAAGAGCCGCGGCGCGGTGTTCCAGCTCGCGCAATGCCCGGTGGAGCATCGGCTCCGGCCCGGACCGCGAACGCTCGAAGTATCCGCGCCACACCTCGAGCTGGCGCCTTGCGGCATCGCGGGCGCCGCGGGGTGCGTCGAAGCCTGCGAGCGGCGAGGACTTCCAGTCGAAGCGATGAAGACCGGCAAGGTTGCAGGCGAGGTCGCGCGCGAGGGCTTCGCGCTCGGCGGCGTCGGCGATCGGCGGGTTCCCGTCCTTCCCCAGCACCGGAAGGGGAACGTCGCCGTCGATGAAATCCATCACGTAGAACGGCGCACCGAGCACGGACGCGTCTTCTTCGAACCAGCGCACCGGCGGAACGGCAATGGCGCCGGCGACCGCACGCATCGCGGCAACCTGCGGCCGAAGGTCGTAGGGCTCGAGGAGACCGGCGGCAGGCTGACGCCGGAGCACGAGGCGCCGACGCTCGGCCGCGCCCGCGCCGTCTCGCCAGCAAGCGGTGAACGAAACGGTCTCCAGCGAGAAGCCTTCGGTGTGGCGACGAGTATCCTCTACCGAAGCGCCGGGGTCGCCGGTGACACGGGCGAGGTAACGCTCGAGGCGCGGACGCAGGTCGCTGTGGCGGTCGAGGTCCGGGGAAAGTTCCATCTTGGAGGCGCGGAAGGCCCGGGTGCCGAAGTTATGCCCGAGCATCCGCGGGCTTACAATGTCGCCGAACCGCGCTGCAGCCGTTTGATCCGCCCTTTGCGCGGCTGGGGAGAAATGGCGGCACGCCCCGACATACCTGCTGGCACGCCAGACCCGGACCCGGCATAGTGACCTGCTGCGGAGATGCTCTTGGCGATGACGGAACCACCTCCCCCCCCTGCGCCAGCCATGGCCCCTGGACCGGCACCAATGGGCGCGGCAGCGGTCCGCCCGAAGCTGAAGGGATCGGTGCTCGTGGTCGAGGACGATCCCGATATCCGCTCGATGACGGCCACCATCCTGCGCGTGGCCGGTGCAACCGTTCAGGACGCAGCGAGCGCCAGCGAAGCGATCGACTGGCTCGGTCGCTGCGACTTCGACGCACTGGTCCTCGACTGGAACCTCGCCGGCGAAACAGCCGAGGTGCTGCTCGAGAAGCTTCGCGAGCTGAGGCCCAACCTGCTGCGCCACAGCGCCGTCGTCACCGGCGACCTGATGAGCTTTCCCGGACGCCACGAGGCCGAGCGCTTCGGGTGTCCCGTTCTCGCCAAGCCGTTCCGTCCCCGCCAGCTCGTCGAGACGATCGCGCACATACTTTCCGACGTCCACTGACGCGACCGCGCCGGCGCCCCCGGACACCGCCGAGCCGGCGACCATCGCCGACGCTTCACCCGCAACCCGGCACAGCTCCAGCTGCGCAGGCCGCGGGTGAAGCACCTTCTGCGCGACGATCCTCTCAGCGACTCGACACCGACACCTTGCCGCGCAGATCCTCGACCATGCGCGGACCGATTCCGCGCACCCGCACCAGGTCGTCCACCGAAATGAACGGCTTCTTCTCGCGCTCCGCAATGATCGCGGCCGCCTTGACCGCGCCGATGCCCGGCAGGCTCGCGAGCTGTTCGGCGTTGGCGGTATTGACGTCCACCCTTGAAGCATCGGCGGCCGCGCCGACTGCCGGAGCAGTCGCGCCGGCTCCGGTCGGCGCCGCAAGCGCCGGGTGCGACGCCGCGAGCAGCGCGCCGAGAGCAATCGTGACTGCCACCGTTTTCCTGTCGAATCCGAATCGGTTCATTCCCGTTTCCTCCTGTTGAGTGGAAGCGCGCTCGGGCCGCAGCCTTGCCCGCTTCGATGCGGACAATGCGCCAGGGGAACGCCGCGTCTCAACGACATCGCTGTCATCACTTCGCGCCGGCCTGCGGCGATTTTGCAGGGACGCGGGCGCAGCTTCCGGCCGGGTGGCTCGGCCGTTGTCCTGTGTTAGAGGACCGCCGTGGCCGCGGGCAAGGCAAGAAGCCGCATCCTCGAGCTGAGGCGCACGATCGCGGAGCACAACGACGCCTATTACCGGCGCGACGCGCCAACGGTCAGCGACGCCGAGTACGACGCCCTGTTCCGCGAGCTCGAGCAGCTCGAGCGCGCGCACCCGGAGCTCGACGATCCTTCGTCGCCCACCCAGAGGCCCGGCGCCCGCCCATCGACGACCTTCGCTCCGTCGCCGCACCTTCGGCCGATGCTGTCGCTGGCCAACGTGTTCGATCGCGAGGGTCTCGAGGAGTTCCACGCGCGGGTGCGAAAGGCGCTGCCGAACGCGGACGTGCGCTACGCGGTCGAGCCGAAGCTGGACGGGCTCGCGCTCAATCTCCTTTACGAGGAAGGCCGGCTCGCAAGAGCGGCGACGCGCGGCGACGGCACGACCGGCGAAGACGTGACGGCCAACGCGAGGACGATCAAGAGCATTCCCGCGTCGCTCTCTTTCGCCAAAGGGCGCCCTTTCCCGAAGCGCATCGAGGTGCGCGGCGAAGTCGTGATCCGCAAGCGCGATTTCGCGCGACTCAACGGCGAGCGCGAAGAGCAGGGCGAAAACGTCTTCGCCAACCCGCGCAACGCAGCGGCCGGGTCTCTTCGCCAGCTCGATGCGTCCATCACCGCTTCACGGCCGCTCGTGTTCTACGCGCACAGCCACGGGCTCGTCGAACCGCGCGGTTTCGATTCGCACAGCGACTTCCTGCGTGCGGTGCGCGCGTGGGGATTCCTGCCATCGCCCGACTCGCAGACGCTGGGCTCGATCGACGAGGTCGCCGCCTACCACGCCGGGCACGAGCAGGGTCGGGACGACCTCGAGATCGACATCGACGGCGTCGTCGTCAAGGTCGACTCGGCGGCGCAGCAGGAAGCGCTCGGCGAAGTCGCACGGTCGCCGCGCTGGGCGGTCGCGTTCAAGTTCAAGCCGCGCCAGGCCGTGACGCGAGTGCGGGAAATCTGGGCGTCGGTCGGCCGCCTGGGCTCGCTCACTCCGGTGGCAGAGCTGGAACCGGTGGCGCTCGGCGGCGTCGTCGTCTCTCGAGCGTCGCTGCACAACATGGACGAGATCGAGCGCAAGGACATCCGCATCGGCGATGTCGTGACGATCGAAAGAGCCGGTGACGTGATCCCGTACGTCGTCGGGCCGCTGGTCGAGCGCCGCAGCGGCAACGAAAAGAAATTCTGCATGCCGTCGCACTGCCCCTCCTGCGGCTCTCCGGTCGGCCGCATCGAGGGCGAGGCCGCGTGGCGCTGCACCGATCGCCAGTGCCCGGCGCAGTTTCGCGAGTCGCTGCGCCATTTCGCATCCAAGGGAGCAATGGACATCGACGGCCTCGGCGACCGTGTCGTCGCGCAGCTCGTCGAGCAGGGGCTCGTCACGAGCTTCGCAGGCCTGTACCACCTCGACGTTGCGACGCTGGCCGACCTCGAGCGCACGCCCGAGCGCAGCGCAGGCGACGAAGATGACGATGACGAGGCTGCGCCGGTGCGGGCGCGCAAGGCGATCCGCGTCGGCACGAAGAACGCGGAGAAGATCGTCGCGAACATCGCAGCGAGCCGGCAGCGCAGTCTCGACCGCGTCATCGTCGCGCTCGGCATCCGCCACGTCGGCGAGACCGCTGCGCGCGTGCTGGCGCGCCGCTTCGGTTCTCTCGACGCACTGGCGGCGGCAACCGGCGAAGAGCTGACCGACGTCAACGGAGTCGGCGGCGAGATGGCGTCCTCGATCCGGCTCTTCTTCGACGATCCCGCCAACCGCCGGATGATCGACGAGCTCGGCAGCGTCGGCGTGCAGCCCACCGTCGCCGAAGCTACGACGAGCGGCCCGCTGGCGGGCAAGTCGGTGGTGCTGACCGGATCGATCTCGATTCCCCGCAGCCGCGCGAAAGACCTGATCCAGGCCGCCGGCGGCAACGTCGCATCGTCGATCAGCGCGAAAGTGGATTACCTCGTCGCCGGTGCCGATCCCGGCAGCAAGCTCACGAAGGCCGAAAAGCTCGGCGTCGCCGTCATTGACGAGGGCGAGCTGATGAAGCTGCTCGGACGCACGTGAAGGGCGGCCAGCTTCTGCGGCTGCGCCTCGTCATCAGCGGCCGCGTCCAGGGGGTATGGTTCCGCGAGGCGACGCGGCAGCAGGCCGAGCGCCTCGGCGTGCGCGGCTGGGTCCGCAACTGCGCCGATGGTAGCGTCGAGGCCGTTCTGGAAGGCGAATCGGCGGCCGTTCGCGAGCTGGAGAAGTGGTGCCACGAGGGCCCTTCGGCGGCGCGGGTGCTCGAAGTGCAATCGAACGCGGAGCCGGTCGCGTCCGAGAAGAGTTTCCGCGTGCTGCACTGATCGCAGCGCGCAGGTTCGTACAGCGGGTTCCTACAGCGCTTCGTGCAGCGCTTCATACAGGAGGATCGACATGCCCACGCAGACCACCGTCCAGACCGTCACCGGCCCCGTCGCCGTCTCCGATCTCGGCCCTACCCTGATGCACGAGCACATGATCATCGGCTATCCGGGCTGGGAGTCCGACACCGTGCGTCCCGGCCCGCGCCGCGACAACATGATCGCGATGTGCAAGGACCGCATCGACGAGATGCGCGGCCACGGCGTCACGACGATGCTCGATCCCTGCCCCAACGACCTCGGGCGCGACGTCGAGTTTGCCGCGGAGATGGCAGCGCGAACCGGATTCCAGGTCATCTGCGCGACCGGGCTGTACAAGGAAGACGAAGGCGGCGCACCGTACTGGAAATTCCGCGGAAACTTCGGCTCCGGGGCCGATGCGATGGCCGAAGTCTTCATCCGCGAGCTGACCGTCGGCATCGGCGACACCGGCATCAAGGCCGGCATCATCAAGGTCGCCACCGGCCAGCCGGCCATCAGCGATTACGAGCGCAACATCCTCGTCGCCGCAGCGAAGGCGTCGGTGGAAACAGGCGCGCCGATCACCACGCACACCGACCACGGCGTGCTCGGCAACGAGCAGCAGAAAATCCTGACCGAAAACGGCGTGCCGGCCCACCGCATCATCATCGGCCATTCCTGCGGCACCGACGACCACGACTACCACATGAACATCGTCCGCGGCGGCTCCTACCTCGGGTTCGACCGTTTCGGCCTCGAGGTCCTGCAGCCGGACGCCAAACGCGTCGCTTCGCTGCTGGCGCTGTTGAAAAAGGGCGCCGCTTCGCGCGTCGTCGTCTCGCACGATTCGGTGTGGTGCTGGCGCGGCGAGCCGATCCCGAACACCGAAATGTTCGCCGAGATGCTCGCCGTGTGGACGCCGTCGCACTTCTTCACCGGCATCGTACCGAAGCTGATCGAAGGCGGTGCGACCAGGGAGCAGATCGAGACGATGCTCGTGGCCAATCCGCGGCGCTTTTTCGCCGGCGATCCGCTGCCGGCGCTGGCCTGACAGGCAGCGCGGGCGTGCGGCGCGCCAGTGCCGCGCGAACGTGCGGTAGGAAAGGGTGGCGCAAAACTGCGGTGGACGCTTGAGCAGGTCGAACTGGTTCGTCGCCCTTCCGGTCGAGGCCGGCGGGTGGTGGTCCCGGGTGCCGCCTGCGCCGCCGTCCGTTCGCCTGTTCGATCCATCCGACCTTCACGTGACGGTCGCCTTTCTCGGCCCGGTCTCCGAGGACGCCGCGCACGCGGCATTCGAGGTGGCAGCGCAGTGGCCGGCGGCGGCGCTCGACGTCGTGCTCGGCCCGCTGCGCGCGATGGGCAATCCCCGCCGCGCGAGCGCGTTCAGCAGCATCGTCGCGGATCCGCAGCGGGTGCTCGCCGGAGCCATCACCGCGGTGCGCGGTCGCATGTGCGAGCTTGCCGGCGCGCGCAGCGACGACAGGCCGCCGCTGCCGCACGTGACGATCGCCAGACCGGGACGCCGCGCCGATCGCGCCGCGAGGGACGAGGCGCGGCAATGGCTGGCCGGCGTCGACCTCGGTGCCCCGTGCGTGCGCCTGGAAAGAATTGCGCTCTACACGTGGAGCGAGGACCGCAGCGTGCGGCAGTTCCGTACGGTCGGCAGCATCGAGCTCGGCGATTCGCCGGGTTGAGGCGCGCGGACCTGAACGTTGCTGCGGGCGGCTCGCGGCTCCCCGCAGTTCAGGTGGCCGACGCCAGCTTGCGAAGCGCTTCGTAGACTTCGCGCCGGTGCGCGCCGCGCGGCTTGAGCTCGGCGGCGATCTCGCGCGCGGGAACCCCGCGCGCCGAAAGCGCAGCGACTTCGCGCTCGAGCGCCTGCCCCGTCAGCGATTCGGCTTCGCCTTCGAGGTGCACCGCGACGACGAATTCGCCGCGCGGCTCCTTGGCGGCAAAGTGCGCGGCAACCTGCGACGCGCTGCCTCGCACCACTTCCTCGTGCATCTTCGTCAGCTCGCGCCCCGCTGCAACCGGCGGATCGCCGAGCGCCTCGGCAACCTCCCCCAGGAATTCGACGATGCGGTGCGGAGACTCGTAGAACACGACTGTCGTCGCCTCGGCGCGCAGGCTTTCGAGCAGACGACGTCGCGCGGCAGCGCGCGGCGGGGGAAATCCCTCGAAGCGGAATCGGTCGGTGGGAAGCCCGCTGATCGACAACAGCGCGACGACGGCCGACGGCCCCGGCACGGAGACGATCTCGATTCCCGCTTCGGCAGCAGCGTGCACCAGGCGATAACCCGGATCCGAGATCGTCGGCGTGCCCGCATCCGACACCAGCGCGACGCTCTGGCCTTCGAGCATCCGTTCGACCAGGTCGCGCGACAGGCGCTGCTCGGTCTGCTCGCGGTAGCTGACCATGCGGTTTTTCGCGTCGACGCGCGCGAGCAGGCGGCCCGTTACCCGCGTGTCTTCGGCAGCGACCACGTCGACCTTCGCGAGCACGTCGGCCGCACGCGGCGAAAGATCGCCCATGTTGCCGATCGGCGTCGCGACGACGTAAAGCCGCCCTGCCACGGGTTAGAGACCCCAGTCTCGCGAATAACGGAAGTCGGTGTCGACGCTGCGCGAGGAGATCTTCGCGATGATCGGAAGGCGGCGCTTGAACTGCGACGAGCGCACCATGCGCGAGATCCGCTCGACGAAAGCGGCGTCGAAACCCATGTCCTGCAGCTCGCCGACGCTGCAGCGCTCGTCGACGAGGCGGTACAGCAGGCGGTCGACCTCGTGGTACGAAAATCCGAGCTCGGTCTCGTCGGTCTGGCCGCTCCACAGGTCGGCAGTCGGCGCTTTTTCGATCACCGCTGCCGGAAGGCCGAGATGCCGCGCCAGACCCCAGACCTGGGTCTTGTACAGGTCGCCGATCGGGTTGAGGGCCGACGCCATGTCGCCGTACAACGTGCCGTAGCCGAGCAGCAGCTCGGTCTTGTTCGTCGTGCCGATGACGAGGGCCTGGCGCGCAGCCGACTGGTCGTAGAGGACCGTCATGCGCTCGCGCGCCATCTTGTTTCCGCGCCGAAGGCGCGAAGCGTCGGGAGAAGCGGCGAAGTACGCATCGATCTGCGAGGTGATGTCGACGACGATCGTCTCGATGCCGAGACTGGCGGCGACTTCGCGCGCATCGGCAAGGCTTTCGGGGCTCGACGACTGGTACGGCATCATCACGCCGAGCACGTTGTCAGGCCCGAGCGCGCGCACGGCAACGGCCGCCGACACCGCGGAGTCGACGCCGCCGGAAAGGCCGAGCACGGCGCGGCCAACGCCGACTTTGCGCACCTCGTGAGCAAGGAAGCCGGTGAGAAGCTTCTCGACCACGGCAAATGCAGTGTCGGGAAACGCAGGGCCGACGAGCTGCAAAGGGGCAGGCTCCTGCTCCGGCACGATCACGGCCGGCGATTCGCCCATTTCGGCGAGCGCAGCGGAACTGGCAGCGTCGGTCTTCTTCGCACGCGCGCGAGGCTTCGCTGCAGCGGTCTTGCGGGAAGCGGCGCCGGCGGTTTTTCGCGGCGTTGCCGCTGCGGTCTTGCGCTTGACTGCCGGCTTTTCTGCTGGCGATGCGACGTCTGTCCGGCGCGATCGCTTGACAGCAGCCGGCTCGGCGCGTTGGCTCGCGGCAGCCTTGGCTGCCGGCGCCTTGGGCCCGGTCTTTTTCGGCGCAGCCTTGCGCCGCGGCTTGCTGCCGCTTTCGGAGCGAGTCGCCACTCAGCGATCCTTGCGCCCGCGGCCGCCAGGCTTGACGCCTCGCGGAAACGGCTTGCGCGCGGGGTCGGGCCTCTGGCGTTCCCGCGGCCCGCCCCCCTCACCGAAACGCGGCTTCGGCTTGAACCCGCCTTCGTCGCGGTCGCGAGCCGTGAAGCGGCCACGCGGGGGACTGAAGCGGCCGGGGCCGCCGACTCCTGTACGTCCGCGCGGAGCATCGTCCCGGCCTTCTTTGGCGCCGCCGAAGCGCGGCGCGAAACGATCGCGCGGCGGCCCGTCGGAACGATCTCGCGGCGGTGCACCGAAGCCACCCCGCGGCGGTCCGTCGGAGCGTTCTCTCGGCGGTGCGCCGAAACCGCCCCGCGGCGGTGCACCGAAGCGGCCCCGCGGCGGCCCGTCGAAGCGCGGACGCTCTGCGCCCTCGCCTTCTGCCCGATCACGGCCGAAATTCCTGCGCGGCGGCCGGTCGTCGCCGCCCTTGGAGAAGCGGTCTTCGCGAGGCATGCGGGCCCCTCGTTGCTCAAAGCTCCCGCGCGGGCGAAACGGCTTGCTGCCGAAGTCCCCTTCCTGCCGCGAGTCGTCGAACGCCTGCGGGGCGCCGAAGGGACGCGGCTTTCGATCGAAACGCTTCGGCGGGCTTTCTCCGTCGCCGCGGCGGGGCGGGCTGTCTGCGTCGCCGCGCCGCTCACGCAACGGCGGCGCCGGCGCCTTCTCCGACTCGACGACACGGCCGCGAATGCGCGCCAGCTCGTTGATCGTGAGATCGAGGTCCTCGTCGCGCACGAGCGGATTGGCGATGCGGCGGCGGCGAACGGCATCGTCCGAAAGCACCGCACTCTGCTGGTCTTCGTCATAGTAGGCGCAGCGCACGACGACTTCGCCTGCCGGAGAGACGATCTGGCTTCCTCCCCAGAACGTCACGCCATCTTCGACTCCGACGCGATTGCAGTAAGCGACCCACACGCCGAACGAGCGCGCCATCACCTGGATGTAGCTCTCCCACGTGCGCGCGTTCGCATCGGCCTCTCCCGGCGACGTCACGCCGCGGGCCGGGCTCGCCGACGGAACCACCAGCAGCGTCGCACCGTCGCACGCAGCGATCGTCACGGCGCTCGGGTGCAGCATGTCCTCGCAGATCAGCATCGCGACGCGGCCGGCGCGCGTGTCGAAGGCTGCAATCGAGCGGCCGCGCGCGAAGTAGCGCTGCTCGTCGAACATGCCGTACGTCGGCAGGTAGCACTTGCGGTGCACCGCCTTGCAGCTTCCGCCTTCGAAGTACGCAGCCGAGTTGTAAAAGAGATGATCGGGGGACTCTTCGACGAAGCCTGCGACGATCGCGATGTCGCTCGACAGCAGCTCGAGCTCCTTCCACGTGTCGCTGCCGCGCAGGATGGCAACGTCGGGCACCGAATCCTTCAGGCGATAACCGGCAAGGGCGAGCTCCGGAAAAACCAGCAGGTCGCAACCGTCGGCAACGGCCTTGGCCACCGCGGCGCGGTGCCGCTCGAGATTGGCGGCACCGTCCCCGAGCGCAGGCGAAACCTGTGCAAGGCCGATCCGGGGGCCTTTGGCGGGCCTCCGAAGGGAGTCATCTGCATTCGACATCGGGATCCTCTGGGTGCCGCCAGGGTCAGGGCACTCGCGCGCCCGCTTGCGGCTGGGTCGGCCGCCTTGGCCGCTGCCTGGAACGGGAGCGAGACCCTACGCGGGACCCCGTGGGATTGCGAGCGGGCCGAGGCCGGTTGCCGGCTGCGCCCGCGCGCCACTTGAGTGCGCGCAGCGCGCGTTCACGATGCGCCGATGCCGAACGTTCACGCCTGCATCAAGGAAGGGCCGGGCCAGGTGGCCTGGCGCGAGTTTCCCGTCGCCGATCCCGGTCCCGGCCAGGTGCTCGTGCGCACGACGCTGACGACGATCTGCGGATCCGACATCCACATCGTCGACGAGTTCGACATGGTTCCTCCCGGCATCCCGATGGGCCACGAATCCGTCGGCATCGTCGAAGCCGTTGGAGAAGGAGTCCAGACGCTTGCCGTCGGCGACCGCATTCTCGCTGCGTGCCTTACCGGATGCGGAAGCTGCGAGCGCTGCATCGACGACGAGCCCCAGGTCTGCATCACGCACGGCGCGCCGATGAACCTGCTGTTCGGAGGCCAGTCGGAGGCGTTCCTGCTCAGTGGCGCGGACTTTTCTTCCGCGCGCATCCCCGACTCCATCGACGACCGCCAGGCGCTGTTCGCGAGCGACATCATGTCGACGGGATTCGCGGCGATCGAAAGAGCCGGTTTTCGCGAAGGGCAGACGGTCGCGGTGTTCGCGCAGGGACCGGTCGGGCTTTGCGTAACGGCTGCCGCGAAGATGTACGGTGCCGGTACCATCATCGCGGTCGAAAGCGTGCCCGAGCGCGTCGCGATGGCAAAAAGGCTGGGCGCCGACGTCGTCGTCGCGCCGCAGACAGCGGTGGACGAGATCATGCGCCTGACGGGCGGCCGCGGCGTCGACGTCGCGGTCGAAGCCGTCGGTCGCCAGGACGCCCTCGACAACTGCTTTGCCGTTACCCGCTTCGGCGGCACCGTCTCGTCGGTCGGCGTCTACGGAGCCACCGGCCGAATCTCGATCCCGCTCGACGGCACCTTTCTTCACCGCCGTTTCGTGACGACGCTGTGCCCGACCGGCAGGAAGCGCCTCGATTACCTGCTGCGCCTGGTCGGCGACGGCAGAGTCGACCTGACCCCGCTTCTGACGCACGCGATGCCGATCTCCGAGGTCGCGGCGGCGTATGACCTTTTCCGCAGCCGCACCGGGGGCGTCATGAAGATCGCGCTTAGCTGATCCGCTGCCGGCTCGTCGCAGCCGCACCAGGCGTGCGCGCGACCATGCGCATCATCGACTCCTCGTCGCAGAGCGCAGCGACGTCGACGAGCGGCACCCACGCCAGTGCCCTGGATTCTTCGCTGACGGTGAGCGCTTCGGCCGGATCGGCTTCGAGCAGGAAGCGCACGTCGTAGTGCAGGTGCGCCGGCTCGCCCTTGCGCTCCGGAATCGCGTGCACGTCGCAATCGAAGATCGACGAGTCGACGACGCGAATGCTCGTGAGCCCCGATTCTTCGCGTGCCTCGCGCAGCGCGACCGCGACGATGTCGGGGTCCCCGTCCGCGTGCCCTCCGAGCTGCAGCCAGCGCCCGAGCTTGCGGTGATGGGTCAAGAGGCAGCGGTCTCGTTCAGCGTCGAGGATCCACGCCGATCCGGTCACGTGACCTTCGATATGGGAGCGCTCGAAACAGTCGGGCGTCGCTCGCACGAACGCTGCGATGCGCTCGCACGCCGCAGCATCGTTCGCAGAAAACGGACGGTACGAGCCGAGCAGCTCGAGCAGCGCATTGCGACGCATCGATGCGAAGAACGCCCGGGCCTCAGCTCCAGGCGAATACCGGCTGCTCGAAGTGCGCGACGCGGGTGCTGCGGCCCCAGATCGCGACCTCGCGCAGCTGGTAGAGCACGGCAGCTGTCGGCGCGTGGATGTTGGTGCCCATCAGCGGAATGGAAATCACGGGGCGCTGGCTTTCGGGGATCCGCCGCAGCTGCGGCACTTCGGGATGCTCGAGCTCGGCGATCGGGACGCGGTAGACCTCGGAGACCTCCGAAGGATTGGGCGTCAGCATGCTGTCGCGGCGCGCCCAGACGACGACCGGGGTGATCACGTAACCGGAGCGCGTCGGATAGTCGTCGAGAAGACCGAGCACGCGGTCGGCACCGACTTCGAGGCCGACTTCTTCGGCCAGCTCGCGCAGGGCCGCCACGGTGGCCGTCTCGCCGTGGTCGAGCCTGCCGCCGGGAAGAGCCCACTGGCGGCTGTGCGAGCGCATCTTTGCTGCCCGGCGCGTGAGCACGAAGCACGGACGCTGCTCCTCGTCGGCGAGCAGCGTGACCGCGACCGCAGCGGCTTTCAGGCAGGAACGGGGATAGGCGCGACGTTCGAACGTTTCGAGGTTCGCAGTGATGCGACGTCGCAGATCACAGTCGAACAGTAGCCCGAACGCGGCCATGCAACGAAGGATAACGCCAACCGAAGCGATGTCGAGCGACGATCTGCGCGCTCAGGTCGAAGTCGCGCGGTCGCGCCTCGCAGAGCGTGCCGCGACGGAGGAGCGAACGCCCCTATGGCGCGGAAGGCGTCGTTGCGACGTCGGGCGAAGAAGACGGCGTCGCAGCAGCGCCGGTGGCCGGCTGCTGAGCCGGAGCTTGCGGCGCCGCCGGCGGTGGCATCATTCCTGCTTTCGACTCGCTGTCCTGTCGCGGTGGCGCCGCCGGCAACTCGCCACCGGCCGCGGCCGGTGGCGGTTCGAATGCCGACAGGGCGCTGACGACCTGCGAGATCAGCTCGATCCGCATCTCGTGCGACAGCGCGTGCGATACTCCGGGCCAGGTCTTGAGCTTCGCATCGTAACCGTTGCTCTTTAACGCTTCGACCGACCAGTTCGCGCGGATCACCGGCACGAGCTTGTCGTTTTCGCCGTGCAGCGCGATGATTTTCGGCAGCGGGCGCACCTTGGATCTCTCGGCCGGCCACAGCGATTGCGGAAGCTCGCCGCTGACGGGGATGGCCACCGCGACCAGCTCCGGGTGCTCGGCCGCAAGCGCGAACGAGAGCATTCCACCCTGCGAGAATCCGCACACGATCGCGCGTGACGGACCGTGGTACCTTTCCGTCAGCGCGACGATGAGCTGCGCGATGCGCTCGGCCGAGGCCTGGATGCCCTTGCCCAGCTCCGCGCCGCCGTCATCCTCGTCGTCCGGGTGGAAGTCGAACCACGAAAAGCCGTCTTCGCCGTGCGGCATCGGCCCGCGCGGAAAGATCAGCCGGGCCTTGGACGGAAGCTCGTCGAGCAGGAGCCGGAACGACTGGGGGTTGTCGCCGAGACCGTGGATCGCGACGACGAGCGGCAGCGGATCGGTCGCCGCAGCACCGCCGGTGACGATCTGCAGGTACGAAAGGCCGCTGGCCTTGTCGTCGAGGAGATCGTCGGCGCGCGCGATGCTGCCTGAAGCGACAACGAGCATGACGCCAAATGCGGCAGCGGCGGCGACCGCCGCCATCCGGAGGCGCTGACTCGCGCTGCGACCCCGCTGGAGAATGTTCGTCACGAGACACGTTCGGCGGCGATCGTTCCCGATTCGAGAAGGGATTCGATCTGCCCCGGGGAGTAGCCGGCTTCTTCGAGAACCTGGCGCGTGTGGGCGCCGAGGCAAGGAGCCGCGGCCAGCGGATCGACGCGGGAGCGCTCGAAGCGCGGCGCCGGTCCCGGCCTGGTGATCCCGTCGGCGCGCACGAAGGTGCCGCGCGCCGCCATGTGAGGATGATCGGCCGCTTCGGCGATCGTCAGCACCGGAGCGAAACAGGCATCGCTGCCCTCGAGAACTTCGCACCACTGGTCGCGGGTGCGCGTGCGGAATACCGCTTCGAGCCGCTCGCGCATTGCCGGCCAGGCGTCGCGATCGTGCTGGAAGCCCATTTCCGCGGCGTCGATGCCGAGGCGCGCGAGGAGCTCGGCCCAGAACTGCGGCTCGATGGCGCCGACGCTGACGAACTTGTCGTCGGCCGTGCGATAGGTGCCGTAGAACGGCGCGCCGCCGTCGAGGAAATTCGCGCCGCGACGGTCCTGCCAGAACCCGATCTGCTGCATGACGTAGAAGATCGACATCAGCGAGGCAGCGCCGTCGACCATTGCCGCATCGACGACGTCGCCCTTGCCCGATCGTACTCTCTCCAGAAGCGCCGCCAGCACTCCGGTCACGAGGTAGAGCGCGCCGCCCCCGAAATCGCCGACGAGATTGAGCGGAGGCACCGGCGAGTCTTCACCGCCGACCGCGTGAAGGGCGCCGGTCAG
Source organism: Candidatus Binatia bacterium (assembly GCA_036493895.1). NCBI lineage: Bacteria > Candidatus Binatota > Binatia (SeqCode) > Binatia bacterium. The sequence goes on from DASXOZ010000056.1 coordinate 32,770, forward strand.
CGCGACGTAATTGATGTCGTGGCCGGCGGCCGATGCCAGCGGCCCCTGCTGGCCCCATCCCGTCATGCGCCCGTAAACGAGGCGCGAATTGCGGATCATGCACGCCTGGGGACCGATGCCGAGGCGTTCGGCAACGCCGGGACGGAATCCTTCGAGCAGGACGTCGGCGCTCTCGGCAAGACGGAGCACGACTTCGACGCCGCGCTCGGTCTTCAGGTCGACGGCGATCGAGCGGCGCCCGCGACCGAGCACGTCCAGGTGAGGATCGTTCCACGTGCTGCCGGGATCGGGGCGGGTGCGGTCGACGCGGATGACGTCGGCACCGAGGTCGGAAAGCAGCATGCCGGCGAATGGAACCGGACCGATGGCCGCAATCTCGAGGACACGAAGGCCGGACAAGGGTCCGGGGCGGCGTGGCATGCTGGCTGCATAGGTGCCGGGGCAGGCGAATTCAACAATGCGCGGTCGCTGGAGGCAACGGGCTCGACCGGGCGCCGCATGGGTCGCGTGCGGCTCCACGCAAGAAAAAGAAGCTGTCAGAACAGGCGGCCGAGCAGCGCGGCGATCGCGTTCTCGACGCGAAGCGGGCGCGGGCCGAGCGTCACGCTTCGAAGGCCCGCGGATTCGAGCATTCCGAGCTCGAACTCGTTGAAGCCGCCCTCGGGGCCGACGACGAGCGTTACCGGCGCGCCGTCGGCGCGCGGGCAGGGCTGCCCGGTGCGCGGGTGCGCGACCAGCGCGAGGGTTCCTTCGCACAGAGGCGCAAGCTCGTCCTCGACGAACGGGCGAAATCGCACGTGCTTGCTGACGACGGGCAGCATCGTGTCGCAGCCCTGCTCCAGGCCGGCGACGAGCTCGCGGTGGATCGCTTCGTCGGCGAGCACCGGGCTCTTCCAGTACGATTTTTCCACCCGCTGCGAGCCGATAAGGACGATTCTCTTGACGCCGAACGACGTCGCGCCGGCGAGCACTCGGTGCATCACGCGCGGCCTCGGCAGCGCCAGCACGAGCGTGCAGGCGAGCGGCGCCGGCGGATCCGTATCCAGTGCGATCTCGAGCTCCACCGCTTCGTCGTCGGCGCGGCGCACGAGGCCCGTTCCGATCCTGCCGCCGAGCACGCCGACTTTCAGCGTTCGCCCCGCCTCGGCGCGGTGCACCTCGAGGATGTGCCGGGCGCGGCGGTCGCGGAGCACTGCGACGTTGCCGTCGATTTCGCAGGCGTCGACGAGGACCAGGTTCATTTGCCGAGCCGGTGCGCCAGCGAATCGTCGTCGAAGGACCAGGGTCCGGTGCGAGTGCGGCTTCTGAGGCACCCGGTGAGCGTCGCCAGGAAACGCTCGCGCGGCCACTGCTCGGCGCCGAGGCTGGCCAGATGGTCATTGCGCACCTGGCAATCGATCAGGTCGAAGCCCCACGTCTCCAGCTGGCGAACCAGGTGCACCAGCGAAACCTTCGAGGCATCACGCTCGCGCGAGAACATCGACTCGCCGAAGAACGCGGTGCCGAGGGAGACACCGTACAGCCCGCCGACCAGCGCACCGTCGTGCCATGCCTCGACGCTGTGCGCGAAACCGAGATCGTACAGCGTCTCGTACGCGCGAATCATGTCGGCGGTGATCCAGGTGCCGGCAGGGCCGTCGCGCCTGGTCATGGCGCAGGCGCGGATCACGTCGCCGAAAGCTCGGTCGAGCGTAACCTCGTAGCGGCCCGAGCGGACACGGCGAGCCAGCGAGTGGTGCACGACGAGCGTCTTCGGCGTCAGCACGCCGCGGGGATCCGGCGAGAACCAGAGGATCGGCGTCTCGTCGCTGTACCACGGAAAGATTCCCATCGCGTAGGCGAGCAGCAGCCGATCGGTCGCAAGATCGCCTCCGACAGCGAGCAGGCCGCTAGGCTCGGCTTCTTCGGGTGGCGGAAACGCCAGAGTCTTTCCCAGGCGGTAGACCGTCATTGGTTCATTCCCGTGGAAAACGGCGTCGCCGCGGTCTCCCCGGGCTCATCCTGTGCGGGTGCGCCCTTGGCGGCACCACGGCGACAGGGATTTGTAGCGGAGACTCTTAGCTCGTAAGTACGGCGCCGCAACCGCTTTCCGGGCGACTGCCCGTGCGCCGCAGCGCGTCGGCCAAAGCCGGCCAACGCAGGCCAATGCCGGCCGATGCGGGCCGATTCAGGAAGGAAGGCAGCAGGTCCAGCCCTTCGGTCCCCCTGGAGAACAATGAGCGCGACCACTTCGGGCGATCCCCGCCACCACTACCACGACCTGCGCGTGCGCCGCATCATCCGCGAGACCTCCGATGCGACCTCGATCGTGTTCGAGATCCCGGAGGCGCTGCGCACGATTTTCGAGTACCAGTCGGGACAATATCTGACGCTGCAGGTCCCGTTCGCGGGGAAGCACCTGTACCGCTGCTACTCGCTGGCAAGCTCGCCGGCCGTCGAAAACGAGCACAAGGTCACCGTCAAGCGCGTCGCCGACGGGCGCATCTCGAACTGGATCAACGAGAACCTGAAAGAGGGCGACACCGTCAAGGTACTGCCGCCGACGGGGCATTTCGTGCTCGGCGACACGGAGGCCGACCTGCTGCTGTTCGCCGGCGGCAGCGGCATCACCCCGGTGATCTCGATCCTGAAGACCGCGCTGGCCGGCTCGGCGCGACGCGTTCGCCTCGTCTACGCCAACCGTGACGAGGCATCGGTGATCTTTCGCGCCGAGATCGACGAGCTGGCTGGCCGCTATCCGGGGCGACTCCAGGTCGTGCACCGTCTCGACGTGCGCGAGGGGTTCATCGACGAGCCTGCCGTGCGCCGCCACTTCGAAGGGGCCGGCGTCAGCCACGTGTACATCTGCGGCCCGGGGCCGTTCATGGACACGGTCGAGAAGACGCTGCTCGCGGCAGGCGTGCCTGCTGGGGACATCCACATCGAGCGCTTCACTTCGCTGGCCAGCGAAGACGAGGTCGCCGGTGCCGGCGCCGGCCTGCGCCGGATCGAGCTCAGCCTGGACGGCGCACGCCAGACGATCGAGCTGCGCGAAGGCGAAACCATCCTGCACGCCGCCAAGCGTTGCGGCCTGGAGCCGCCGTCCTCGTGCGAGAGCGGATTCTGCGGGTGCTGCATGGCCAAGCTGCTGCGCGGCAAGGTCCACATGCTGCACAACGACTTCCTGAGTCAGGCCGAGCTCGACGAGGGCTGGGTGCTGACCTGCCAGTCCGTGCCCGACACCGACGACGTCAGCGTCGAATATCCGGATTGAACGCGCTGCGGGCTTGCCTCTGCCTGCGTCGCACTCCATAGGTCGCCGCCATGCGCAGAGCCTCCGCGCTCGTCCTTCTCGCCTACCTTTCGGCTTTCGTGCTGGCGCTGATTGCCGGCCGCGCAGTTGCCGGCTTCCATCCGGTAACGGTCGCGCTGGTGGCCGACTCTGCGGCGACCGTCGCCGTGTTCGCGTTCAGCGTGGCTTTCGACAACTCGAGCTTCTACGACCCGTACTGGAGCGTCGCCCCGCTGCCGATCGCATGGTACTGGACGACCGTCCCCCAGGCCGCCGGTGCGAACCCCGTGCGCCAGGCGCTCGTGCTGATCGCGCTGGGACTGTGGGGAGCGCGTCTTACGTGGAACTGGTACCGCCAGTGGCACGGCCTCGGCCACGAAGACTGGCGCTACGTCGACATCCGGGGCAAGGCCGGCAAAGCGTGGCCGCTGGCCAGTCTCGGCGGCGTGCACTTCTTCCCGACCCTGATCGTGTTCGCGGGCCTGCTGCCGGTGTGGTCGGCAACCACTTCGTCGGCACCGATCGGCGTCCTCGACCTGGCGGCCTTCACCGTCACGACCGGCGCGACGCTCATCGAAGCGGTGGCCGACCAGCAGCTTCGCTCGTGGCTCGACCGGCGCACGAGCCACGAAGAGATCATGGCGACCGGCCTGTGGAAGTACTCGCGGCATCCGAACTACTTCGGAGAAGTGTCGCTGTGGTGGGGCCTGGCCCTGTTCGGACTGGCCAGCGATCCTCACTTCTGGTCCGTCACCGGCGCGGTGGCGATGACGACGATGTTCGTGTTCGTCAGCATCCCGCTGCTCGACCGGCGCAGCGAGGAGCGCAGGCCGGGCTATCGCGAGCACATGAAGAAGGTTTCGGGGCTGGTTCCGCTGCCGCCGCGGGGCGCGTAAGTGCAGCACATCGAAGTAAAAAGGCATTTCCGCGCACCCGTCGCCGACGTCTGGGACCGCTACACCGACCACGCCGACTGGAAGAACTGGGCCGGCTTCAGCGACTCCTGGCTCGAGAAGGAAGGACGGCCCGACCGCAACGGCGTCGGCTGCATCCGCGTGCTGTCCTCGAACGGCGTCAAGGTCTACGAGCAGGTCGTCGAATGGGAGCCCGGACGGCGCTTCGCCTACCGCATCATCCGCGGCGGACTGCCGCTGAAGGACCACTACGGCGAGACGATGTTCGCACCCGATGGGGACGGCACGATGATCACGTGGCGCGTCCGCTTCGATTCGAGGATCCCCGGACTCGGCTGGCTGATGCGCCTCATCGTCGAGCGCATCTTTCGCAATGGACTGGACGGGCTGGCGAAGAAATACTTTCCGGAGCGCTGAGGATTGCTGCGGCAAACGACCAGCAGGAAACGACGTTGCTGAGACTGTACGACTTTCACGACTCCGGAAACGGCTACAAGGTGCGGCTGCTGCTCGGGCAGCTCGGCATCGCGTACGACTACGTCGAGGTGGACATCCTGTCCGGCAAGTCGCGCACGCCCGAATTCCTCGCCAGGAACATCAACGGGCGCATTCCGGTGCTCGAGCTGGAGGACGGACGCCACCTGTCCGAGTCGAATGCGATCCTGTTCTACCTCGCCGACGCAACGCCGTTTCTTCCCGAGGAGCGCTGGGAGCGCTCCCAGGTGTTCCAGTGGCTCTTCTTCGAGCAGTACAGCCACGAGCCCAACATCGCCACGTCGCGGTTCTGGCTGAGGCACACCGAGTTCGATTCGCACCGGCGCCGTCGCTACGCCGAAAAGATCAAGGACGGGATCGCGGCGCTCAAGGTGATGGAGCAGCACCTTTCGAAGAACGACTATTTCGTCGCGGGCCGCTACACGATCGCCGACATCGCGCTGTACGCGTACACCCACGTCGCCGATGAGGGCGGCTTCGACCTGAGCCCTTTTCCCGCGATCCGCGCGTGGCTCGAGAGAGTGCGGTCCCAGCCCGGCCACAAGCCGATCACGGCGCTGTAACCCCCGCTTCCTTCGGCATTCCGCCTCGGCCAGACTCCATTCCGGGGTAGCGCAACGGATGGCCGATCCGGAGCCTCGAGGAGAACAAGGTGTCCGACCAGGAACTTCGCCGCACGCTGATGGAGCTTCGACGCGAGCTCGCCAAAGTCGGCGACGTCGATGCCGATATGGAGGAGATGCTCTCCGGTATTCGCGCGGACATCGACGTCGTCATGGACCGGGCAGCGGCACACACGCTGGCCGAGCGCCTGACCGAGCGCCTGAGTGACGCCGTCGAGCGCTTCGAAGCCACCCACCCTCGCCTCGCGACCGCGATGGGCGCCGTCATCGACCAGCTCGCCAACATCGGCGTCTGACCTCTATGCGGATATGTAATGGGGTCAGGCACTATACGTATAGTGCCTGACCCCATTACATATCCGCATTACGCCCGACAGGAGCCCGACCATGGCCAAGTTCCCAACCGAGATCGAGGAATCCGTGACGGTCGCCGCGCCGCTCGAGCGCGTCTACGCGTACCTGTGGGACGTCGTCGGCTCGTCGCGCTGCATCCCCGGCCTCGACCGCTGCGAAAACATCGGGCCCGACACGTACCGATTCATCTACAAGGAGCGTTCCACCGGCCCGGTCAGCATGACGGTGCGCTACACGGCGCGCTATCGCGGCAACGGCACCGACGACATCAGCTTCGAGGGAATCTCGGCCAGCCAGGACAACACCGACGTGCGCGGCCAGCTTCGCCTGAGCGGCCAGGGCGACCAGACGCGCATCCTTCTCAAGCAGCGCTTCGCGCCCGACACGCCGGTGCCGTGGCTGCTGCAGTCGCTGATCCGCTCCTTCGTCGAAGCCGAGGCCGCCGGCGCGGCGCGCGATTACCTCGCCAACCTGAGAAGGGCTCTGGGCGCCGCCGGCCGCACGGCCGATGCGTGACGCGGCTCGATGAAAGCCTTCGTCACGGGAGCGACCGGGCTTCTCGGCAATAACCTCGTCCGCGCGCTCGAAGCCGGTGGGCACGAAGTTCGCGCCCTGGCTCGAAATGCCGCCAAGGCCGAGCGCGTGCTCCACGGAACGGCGGCGCGCGTGATCGTCGGCGACATGAAAAACGTCGCCGGTTTCGCGCCCGGGCTGGCCGGCTGCGACGCCGTCTTCCACACGGCCGCGTACTTTCGCGAAGCGTTCGAGCCCGGCTCCGATCAGGGCGAGCTCGACCGCATCAACATCGGCGCGACGATGGAGCTGCTCGATGCCGCCGACTCCGCGTCGGTGCCGTGCTTCGTGCACGTGAGCAGCGGCGGGACTATCGGCCGCAAGAGCGACGGCAGCGCCGGCGACGAGGACACGCCTCCGCTGCCGGTCCAGCGCGACAATCCGTATTTCCGAAGCAAGCTGAAAGGCGACGCAGCGATCGCTGCGTGGCGAAGCACGAGCGCCATCCGCATCGTCGAGATTCTCCCCGGCTGGATCTGGGGACCGTGGGACGCGGCTCCGACCGGCGCCGGCAAGCTCATCGCCGAATTCCTCGACCGCAAGATCCCGGCGAACATCGGCGGCGGAACTTCGATCGTCGATGCGCGCGACGTCGCGCTCGCGATGATCGCGGCGGCCTCCCGCGCGCTGGAATCCCGCAACGGCGTCGCGGCGGCGCCCGGCCAGGCGCCGCACCTCGACAAATACATCGTCGGTGGCCGCTTCCTGCCGATGCGCGACATCATGAAGCAGCTCGAGGCCGCGACCGGCGTGGCCGGGCCCCGCTACGAGATCCCGCACTACGTGCTGCTCGCATACGCGTACGGCTGCGAAGCCTGGGGACGGCTTACCGGCGGCGCACCGCTGGTGACGCCGACGGCAGTGCGCACGATGCACGCCAACATCAAGCTCGATTCGTCGAAAGCCGAGCGCGAGCTCGGGGTCCGCTTCCGCGATACGGCCGAAACGTGCCGCGACAGCGTCCACTGGCAGCGCGAGAATGCCGGGAGCGGAAACCGCCGGACGCAGCGTCCGGTTTGAATTTCCGCACCGCCCGCCCCAAAAGCCCGCGATCATGCCGTACGCCGCACCGAAAGGGATCGCCGATTTCCTTCGCCACCACTACCGGCACTTCAACTCTGCCGCGCTCGTGGACGCATCGCGCGCCTACGTCGATTTCGTCGATGCCGGCAACCACATGCTGCTGACGATGGCCGGTGCGATGAGCACGGCCGAGCTCGGCATCTCGGTGGCCGAGATGATCCGCCGCGGCAAGGTCCACGCGATCACCTGCACCGGCGCCAACCTCGAGGAAGACCTGTTCAACCTCGTCGCCCACGACCATTACGTGCGCGTGCCGCACTACCGCGAGCTCGCGCCGCACGAAGAAGTCGAGCTGCTCGAGCGCCACCTCAACCGCGTCACCGACACCTGCATCCCCGAAGAAGAAGCGATCCGCCGCCTCGAAGGCGCCGTGCTGGACGAGTGGATGGCCGCCGACAAGCGCGGCGAGCGGCTTTTCCCCCACGAATTCTTCTATCGCCTGATCGACACGGGCGTTCTCGAGAAGCACTTCCAGATCGATCCTTCCGACAGCTGGCTGGTCGCGGCCTGCCAGAAGAAGCTGCCGATCTTCGTCCCGGGCTGGGAAGACTCGACGCTCGGCAACATCTTCGCGTCCCACTGCATCCGCGGGACCGTCAAAAACGTGCACACCGTGCGCAGCGGCATCGAGTACATGATGTCGCTGTCCGAGTGGTACCAGAAGACGACCACGGACAAGTCGATCGGCTTCTTCCAGATCGGCGGCGGCATCGCCGGCGACTTCCCGATCTGCGTCGTGCCGATGATGCGCCAGGACCTCCAGCTCGAGCACATCAAGCTGTGGGGGTACTTCTGCCAGATCAGCGACTCGACCACGAGCTACGGTTCCTATTCGGGCGCCGTTCCCAACGAGAAGATCACCTGGGAAAAGCTCGGCGTCGACACGCCGCGTTTCGTCATCGAGTCGGACGCGACCATCGTCGCGCCGCTCGTGTTCGCGTACGTGCTCGAAAGCTCGCGCGCCTGAAGGTCCGGCGGATCGGCCTTCGCGGCCGCTCTGGCCACAGTAAGCGGGAAGCGCTATTTCCCGGGGGTTGACGGCGTCCCGCCGCCGCCGGGCCGGAAAACCGGAACAACGGGAACCGAGGAGAACATTTCGATGGCCGATACCAGCATCAAGACCGGCAGCGAGGAAGAAAGCAGGCGCGTCGCCGAAGAGTCGCGCGAACAGGAGTGGGCGGGCCGCGCCTTCATTCGCGAGCTTTACCTCGGCCAGTTCCCGCTCGACATCGTGCACCCGTTCCCCACCGCGGGCGTGAGAAACGCCGAGTACGCCGACTGGCACGCCAGGCTCGAGACTTTCCTGCGCGACGAAGTCGATGCGGCCGAGATCGATCGCACCGGCGAATACCCCGACCACGTGGTCGACGGCCTGCGCAAGCTCGGGGCCTTCGGCATCAAGATCCCGAAGAAGTACGGCGGCCTCGGCTTCTCGATCAGCGAGTACTGCGATGCGATGGCGCTGCTCGGCAGCTACGACAGCAACCTGGTCGCACTCCTGTCGGCACACCAGTCGATCGGCGTGCCGCAGCCGCTCAAGGACTTCGGCACCGAGGAGCAGAAGCAGAAATACCTCACCCGCTGCGCCAAGGGCGCCATCTCGGCGTTCGCGCTGACCGAGCCCAACGTCGGCTCGGATCCGTCCGCGCTGGCGACCACCTGCGAGAAGGACGGCGACTTCTGGGTGATCAACGGCGAGAAGCTCTGGTGCACCAACGGCACCATCGCCGAGTTGCTGGTCGTGATGGCGCGCGATCCCAAGACCAAGAAGATCAGCGCCTTCATCGTCGAGGCCGACACGCCCGGCGTCAAGGTCGCGCACCGCTGCCGGTTCATGGGGCTCAAGGCGCTGGCCAACGGCATCATCTCGTTCCAGGACGTGCGCGTGCCGAAGGAAAACCTGATCGGAGGCGAGGGCCAGGGCCTGAAGATCGCGCTGACCACGCTCAATACCGGGCGTCTTTCGCTCCCGGCCGCGTGCGTGGGTTCGGCCAAGCGCTGCCTCGAGATCGTCAAGGGCTGGTCCGCGGCGCGCTCTCAGTGGGGACTTCCGATCTGGAAGCACGAGGCGATCTCCAACATGATCGCCGAGATCGCCGCCGACACGTTCGCGATGGAATCGATCGCGAAAATCACCGCGAACATGGCCGAGCGCGGCGGCTACGACATCCGCCTGGAAGCCGCTGCTGCCAAGGAATGGAACAGCGTCACCAACTGGAAGATCCTCGACACGACGCTGCAGATCCGCGGCGGTCGCGGCTACGAGAACGAGACGTCGCTGCGCGAGCGCGGCGAGACCGGGCTCGGCGTCGAGCGCATGATGCGCGACAACCGCATCAACCTGATCTTCGAAGGATCGAGCGAGGTCATGCACCTGTTCATGGCCCGCGAGGCCGTCGACAAGCACCTTCAGGTAGCGGGCGCGATGATCGACCCGAAGGCCACGATGTCCACCAAGTTGGCGGCGATCCCGGGAATGGCCGCGTTTTACGCCGCCTGGTACCCGCCGCTGTGGCTCAAGGGGCTGCAAACGCCGTTCCTGTTCGGCGACTGGGGCTCGCTTGCCGGACACATGCGCTTCGTCGAACGCAGCGCCCGCAAGCTGGCGCGCTCGAGCTTTCACGCGATGGCGCTGTACCAGGCCAAGATGGAAAGGAAGCAGGCCTTCCTGTTCCGCACGGTCGACGTCGTCATGGAGCTGTTCGCGATGTCGGTCGTGTGCGCCAGGGCCAGGCAGATGAAGGAGTCCGGCGATGCCAACGCCGCCGAGGCGCTGCGCCTGGCCGACCTCTTCTGCGGAATGTCGCGGCGCCGCGTGTCGGGCTCGTTCCGCACGCTGTGGCGCAACGACGATGCCGCTTCGGGCGCAGTGACGGCCCAGGTCATCTCGGGCGGCTACAACTGGCTCGCAAAGGACGGCGTGGTGGACCTTCACCTGCCGGACGATGCGTTCGAGCCGAAGTTCTTCAAGCAGCCGGCGTAAGCGGCTGCGCTCTTTCCGCAGCCTGCTGCAAGCCGGCGCGCATCAGCTTGCGGGCCCGCGTCGGCTCTCGGGCGCGCGTCGGCTCTCGGGCGCGCGTCAGTTCTCGGGCCCGCGTCGGCTCTCGGGCGCGCGTAGCTCTCGGGCGCGCGTCAGCTCTCGGGCGATGCCGCCTCGCAGTGCGGAATGCCGAAGTAGAGGGAAGCCGCACCTGCGCACACCGCCGAGACTGCGGCCGCGCCGCCTTCCGGCCTGGCGATGATGGGTGCTTTTCCAGGCATCGCCAGCACGCAGCCGTAGTCCCCGCTCTCGTTCGTCTGCAGCTTCTCGTCGACCGGCTTGCCGTCGACGACGAGAGTGATCGAGTCCGACTGCACCGACCTCAGCACAACGCCACGCGCTCCGAGACATTCGACCAGCTCGGAAGCGGCGGCGTTCATCTGGTCCACCAGCGCGGCGATCTTCTCGTCGGCGTTCGCCTGGGTCAGCGTAAACCCCGGCAGGAACAGCACGAGCGTGGGCCCGCGCACTTCGATGCCGGATGCCGCGGCGATCGAGAAGCCGCCGGCCGGCCGCGCCGCCGCCGCCGGCAGCGAGCGGGGGTGCGTCGAGCACGACGCCGCGGCAAGCGCAGCCAGGCTGGCCAGCGCGCAGATGCGCAGCAAGAGCATGGTGCGACTATGAGGCCCGCGCGTCAGCCTCTCAAGCGCGGGAGCAAATCCGCGTCACCGGCTGCTGCACCAACGGCGACGTTCAGGATGCGAAGGCACCACATATCCAGGAAACGACCGCCGACCCGAATGCGAATCTACGCGCCGGCGCACCTCTTCAGCTCGTCGATCGCCTCGACGAACGCCGTCGAGATCGAGCCGACCTCCTGCGCCAGCGACGGACACGTGACGACACCGATGTCGATGGCATCCTGGTAGCTGAACACCGTGACGTTGAGGGCGGCACCTTCGAGAATGGGCCCGAGCGGATAGACCGCGAGCACTCGCGCGCCGCCGGCGAAAAAAGGAAACGGCGGCCCGGGAACGTTCGAGATCACCAGGTTGTGCACCGGCGCATGGCGCTCTGCCATCTTCAGCGCCGAGTAAAGCTGCATCGCCTGCGCGAACAGCAGCGGCGGCAGCAGCTCCACCCATTCGCCCAGCAGGTTGGCGCCCATCGACGCCATGATTTTCTTGGCGGCTGCCGTGCTCGCGGCGATCTCGCGCACGACGCCGAGCGAATCCTCGATGTGCACCGGAAGCCCGATGAACATCGCCGACACGCGATTGAAGCTCGATGCTTCTTCTCCCGCGCGGCGCGCGGACACGGGCACCGAGGCCACCAGGGGCCGGTCGGGAAGTACGCCGGCCTCGTCGAGGCGGCGGCGCAGCGCAATCGTGCAGGCGGCGAGCACGACGTCGTTGACCGTCGCGCCGAAGGCCGTGCGCAGCAATTTGACGTCGGCCAGCGACGCGCGTGCGAACGACACGGCGCGGCGCGGCGTCAGCGCATGGCTGAACGGTGTCGCGGGCGCAGCCATCGGCAGCGTGATGTTTGCATCCGCCGACAACGAGACGATCGCTTCGGCCGCCGACACCAGGGTCTCGCGCACGACGGCGGCCGCGCGCGCCGGATCACCCACGCGAGCAGCGATCGACGCGGCGGCGAGCTGGAACAGCGACGGCGTCGCTTCGTCCTCGCCGTACCCTTCCGGATGAAGCTCCCGCGGCGGCGCCACCGGTTCCAGATCGTAGATCTCCCGCAGCATCTGCGCACCGGAGACGCCGTCGACGATGCAGTGGTGCACCTTGGCGAGGATCGCCATGCGCCCGCCTTCGAGTCCTTCGAGAAGACAGAACTGCCAGAGCGGTCGGTCGCGTCGCAGGGGCTCGCTTGCGTAGTGGCCGACGAATTCTTCGAACTGCTGCTGGCTGCCCGGCTCGGGCAGCGTGGCGCGGATGATGTGGCTGGCGAGCTCGACGCGTGCGTCGATCCACGCAGGATGGTCGAGGCCGAACGGGAATTGGACGAGACGGCGACGAAAGCCTGGAAGCGCGACCAGGCGCCGCACGAACTCGGCGCGCATCGCATCGAAATCGTAGCCGCCCGGAATCGTCGATGGATCGACGACGGTCACGCCGACCCCATGCATGTGCTGGGCCGGCGTTTCCATGTACAGGAAAGCGGCGTCCACGCCGGACAGTCGCTGCATCGCAGGCTCCTGCCGCGCGACTCCCCTCCGGCGGCGGCGCAACGCTACGCCCGGGGCGGGGCTTAGAGAAACGGGGCGGCTCTCGGCGGGAGGTGTTCCCATCCGGGGACCGAGCGTTGTATTGGAAGTGTGGATGGGGACAGGCACCAGGCGCTGCGGCGTCGGGGAAACATGCAGCGACGTCCCTGCGCCCGGTGCCAGTCCCCTGGCCTGTTCCCAAGTCAGTCGCCGCCAAGTCCGTCGCCGAAGGAGAACCCGCGATGCCGTACGCTGAAGGCCGCACGATTCACGACGCCGACTCCCACATCGTCGAAACTCCCGACTGGCTCGATCCTTTTCTTTCGCGCGAAGTGCGCGAGCGGATGCCGAAGCTCGGTCTTTCGGCCGTGCGACCCGGCGAGCACAAGCTGATCGAGGTCGCCAGGCGCAATCACGCAGATGCGGCCTACCGCGATCTTGACGAAGAGCAGATCATGCTGCGCAAGAACTGGAGCGCGACCGGCTCTTTCCTGAAGGAAGATCGACCGCGCGCGCTCGATCTTCTCGGCTTCGCGAGCCAGCTCGTCTTCAACACCTTCCTCAACAAGTACCTCGCGGCGCTCGAGCAGAGGGACGATCCTCGGCTCGCGTACGAAGTGGCCGCCGGCCACAACCGTGCGATGGTCGATTTCTGTTCGGCCGATCCGCGCCTGCTCGCAACCTGCTACGTTCCGCTCGCCGATTTCGAGATGTCGGCTCGCGCCGCAGCCGGTGCGATCGCGATGGGAGCGCGCGCGCTGCTCGTGCCGTCGCAGTGTCCGCGCACTCATTCGCCGAGCCACACCGGACTTTTTCCGGTGTGGGACCAGGCCGCCGAAGCCGGCATTCCGATTCTTTTCCACGTCGGCGGAGGCGGCGAGCTGCTGGCGCCGAAGTATTTCGACAACGGGCTCCCGCCGATTCCCGACTTCCACGGCGGCGACGAAAATTTCCGTTCCGTCGACTACATGGCCATTGCGGCGCCGCCCGCGCAGACGCTGGCGACGCTGATCTTCGACCGCGTGCTCGACCGCCATCCGCACCTGATGTGGGGCGTCATCGAGCAGGGCGCGTCCTGGGTGCCCGGCTGGATGCGCATGATGGATTCGGCCGTCGCGGCGTTCTCGAAGATGGAAGAGCGACTGCGCAGGCTCTCCGGCACCCCGAGCGAAATCGTCCGGCGCCAGGTTCGCGTCACGCCGTATCCGTCGGAAGACGTGGGCTGGATCATCGAGCAGGCAGGCGAGGAAGTGTGCCTGTTCTCCAGCGACTACCCGCACGTCGAAGGCGGGCGCAACCCGATACGCCGCTTCGAGAACACGATGCGGGGACTCGCCGCAGCGCCGGTCGAACGATTCTATCGAACGAATTTCGAGAGCCTGATGGGAAGCGCGCTGGCGCAGTGACCGTCGATGCCGGCCGCTCCGGGTGCGCGCTTGTGCGTGCGCGCCGTGCACTTGCGCGCACGCGCGGTCCTCGGCTCACGGCTCGACGACGATCTTCGCGTGCTTCTCGGGGTTTTTCAGGTCCTCGAATGCCTGCGGCACTCCCTCCAGTGCGATGCGCCCGGTGACCAGCGGCGCGACGTCGATGCGTCCTTCGGCGATGTGGCCGAGCGTGGCGGTGAACTCTTCGGGCGTGTAGGCGAGCACGAAGCGAAGCTGAAGCTCCTTGTTGATCGCGAGCACCGGCTCGATCTCGTCGCGCTCCATGCACACTCCGACGACGACGATGCGCGCCTTGCGCATCGCCTTCTCGAAGATCTGCGCGATGACGCCGGGCACGCCGACGCACTCGAAGACGACGCCGGGCCGAAGCTGGGGGCCGAGCCCGATCATCGTCATCGCGTCGTGGGGATCGACGCCGTGCGGATTGGCGAGGTCTTCCCACCGCTTCCACGGGGAATCGGCGGCGGGATCGATGACGACGTCGGCGCCCATCTTCGAAGCCAGCGCGCGGCGCGCCGGCGAAAAATCCGAAGCGATGATCGGCGATGCACCCGCGAGCTTCAGCGCCGCGATCACGGCAAGGCCGATCGGGCCGCATCCGATGACGAGCGGAACGTCGTCGGGCGTCATCACCGCCGCGGCCACGGCGTGAAGTCCCACGGCCATCGGCTCGGTCAGCGCGGCATGGTGCGGCGCCAGGCCGTTGGGCACCGGCAGCAGCAGCATCTCCTGCAGCAGCATCCGCTCGCCGAATCCGCCGGGGAAGTCGTTCGAGTAGCCGACCGTCGACAGTCCGGAGGCGCCGAGAGTGACCGGCATCGCGCAGACCGTCTGGCCTGCGGGATAAGGTTTGGAAGAGCCTGCCGCGAACTCGAGAATCTCGGCGCAGAACTCGTGACCCATCACGATGTCGCGCGCCGGATCGACGCGGAACGGGGAGCCCGAACGGCTGGCGCTCTCGACCATGCGGTCCAGGTGCGACAGCGCATGAAGGTCCGAGCCGCAGATCCCGCAGGCCAGCGTCCGCACGAGCGCAGTACCGGGGGAAGGAACCGGATCCGGAACATCGCCCAGAACCAGGCGCGAGCTGCGGCGAACGACGGCCTTCACGATGAACCGCTGGATACGCGGAGATGGGGACCGGCACCAGCCCGTTGGTGCCTGACCCCATTCCTCTGGTGCCTGACCCCATTACACCCATGACATTGGCGCTTGCCGGGTCGGGGATGCGGCGGCGGGTTCCCCGTGCTAAGGAGACCCACGCACAACGCAGTAAGCGTCGAGCGCTCTTAGCGCGTCGCTAATGCGTCGGACCTCCTCTGCTAATCCTTGGGGAATGACGCATTGCGCCGTTGCACGCGGACGCAGTTCGCGGAACCATGGGCGTTCCACCCAAGGGGCGCACCGGCGGGTGGAAGGAAACGGACCAGCGTTTCCGATGCGGCGGCAGAGGCGGTGGTCTGGTGCAGGGTCGCCGGCCAGGGAGGTGAAAAGAGTGGACGTATTCCAGAAGTGCAGCGAGTACACCCGGGCGAAGTCGCTCCGGGACGAGGGCGTCTACCACTACTTCCGCCAGATCGGCTCCCAGCAGGATCCCGTCGTCATGATCGACGGCAAGGAATTGATCATGCTGGGGTCGAACAACTACCTCGGCCTGGCCAGCCACCCCGAAGTGAAAGCCGCCGCCATCGCGGCGATCGAGAAATTCGGAACCGGCTGCGCCGGCTCCCCGCTCCTTAACGGCTCCCTTACGATCCACGGCGAGCTCGAAGGGCGCCTTGCCGATTTCATGCGCTGCGAGGCGGCGCTGATCTTCACGACCGGCTTCCAGGTCAACCTCGGCGTGCTCTCGTGCCTGCTCGGCCGCCACGATTACGTCTTCCTCGACGACCTCGACCATGCCTGCATCATCGACGGCGCGCGCCTCGGCATGGGCAAGCAGGTCAAGTTCCGCCACAACGACTGGAAGAACCTCGAGGAGAAAATCCTGCTGACGCCGGCCGACCGCGGCCGCCTCATCGTCATCGACGGCGTCTACTCGATGGAAGGCGACCTGGCGCCGATGACCGAGATCGTCGCGGTCAAGCGCCGCCACAACGCTCGCCTCATGGTCGACGACGCGCACGGCATCGGCGTGATGGGCAAGCACGGGCGCGGCACCGCCGAGCACTTCGGCGTCGAGGACGACGTCGATCTCGTGATGGGAACGTTCTCGAAGTCGCTGGCCTGCGTCGGCGGTTTCGTCGCCGGCGACCGCTACGTCATCGACTACATCCGTCACAACGCGCGCTCGCAGATCTTTGCCGCCTCGATGCCGCCGGCCAGCGTGGCCGCGGTGATGAAGGCGCTGGAAATCGTCATCCGCGAGCCCGAGCGCCGCGAAAGGCTGTGGGAAAACACCCACTACATGAAAGCCGCGCTCGATGATCTCGGGTTCGACACCGGGGAAGCGGCTTCGCCGGTGATCCCGATGGTCGTCGGCGACGATTTCACGGCTTACCGCATGGTGGCCGACCTTCACGACGAAGGCGTCTTCGCCAACCCGGTCGTGTCGCCGGCAGTGGCCGAAGGTCGCGCGATGATCCGCACGTCGTACATGGCCACGCACAAGCGCGAGCACCTGGACCGCGCGCTGGTCGCGCTGGAGAAAGTCGGGCGCCGCCACGGCGTGCTTCGTTCCCGGGCCAAGCGGACGGCGTGAAGGACGAGATCGAGCAACCGACCCTTCTCTGCACGCCTTCCGGATCCCTTAGCCCCGACGCCGTCGGCTGGAGCCGAAGGCCTCTGCATCGCTGCAACCTGTCGCGCCACTTCCTTCGCAAGAAGCGGTGGAACTACTGGGCGATCCAGACCGAACAGTTCTTCTTCTGCTGCGGGCTTGCGCACCTCGACTATGCGGCCAACGCGTTCGTCTATCTCGTCGACGTCCGGCGCAAGCTCGTCATCGAAAAAAGCTTCACGCGCCTGTTCGGGCGCGGCTGCAAACTCGGCGAAAGCGTCGACTCGCCGGCATTTTTCCGGACCCGCAGAATGACGTTCTCGGAATCGCACGACGAGCCGGGCGCGACCTCCTTGCTGGTCACGTGCGACCGCTTCGACGGCGCCGACCGCCTGTCGGCGGCCGTTCGCGTGATCTATCCCGAGGACTTCGAAACTCTCGGCGTCGTCGTGCCGATGGACCACAAGCACTTCCAGTACACGTCCAAGCACGTCGCCGTGCCCGTGGCCGCGCGCGTGCGCATCGGGCGCAGGGAAATTCCCTTCGAAGGCGTCGAGGCTTTCGCGTGCCTGGATTTCGGCCGCGGCGTCTGGCCGCGCCGCACGCGCTGGAACTGGGGCGCCGCCTCCGGCTACGTCGACGATGCCAACGTCGGCATCAATCTCGGCGGATCATGGACTGACGGCACCGGTGCCACCGAGAACGCAATTTCCATCGACGGGCGCCTCGTCAAGATCCACGAGGACCTCGAGTGGCGCTACGACAACGTCAACTTCCTCGCGCCGTGGCGCGTGCGCGCGCCTCTCAGCGGCGACGTCGACCTGCTCTTCGAGCCGATCGTCGAGCGAAGGGCCGCAACCGACGTCCTTGTCGTGCGCTCGCGCGTCCACCAGGTCTTCGGCATCTGGTCGGGCACGGTGCGCGACGAAAACGGCAGGACGATCGAGATTCCCTACCTGTTCGGCTGGGCAGAAGAGCACGTCGCAGTCTGGTAGGCGCCGCAGCGGGCAAACTGGACCTGGCGCCCGCCCACCTGCGTCCGGGCGACGCGCCGGCATCGCGACCGCAGGCATTCCAGCAATGGAATATCCGAACGTCGCGATGATGCTTTCGCATTGCCGGGGGCGCTTCACGCCTTCATGCTCGCGACCATGTCGCCGCAACTCGAACGCGACCCGACTTCGCCCATCCACGCGAACGGGAAGGCTCGCCACCGGCATGCGCCCGGCAATCCATTGCTGTTGCACACCCATAGGTGTACAAAGTCGTGAAGCGTCGCGTCCTGGAGAAGCGCCTGCGAAACCTCGGCTGGAGGCTGCTCCGGCACGGCAGCAGGCACGACGTGTGGACGGATGGCCAGCGGGAAGAAGCTGTGCCGCGCCACGTGGAGATCCATGAGGCGCTGGCCCACGCGATCCTTCGCCGCGCGACGCCAAGGAGCTGAAGTGCGATTCCAGGGAACGATACGCAGGGACGGGCGCTGGTGGCTTGTCGAGGTACCCGTCTTCGATGCCATGACCCAGGGACGCAGCCGCCGCGAAGCGCTGACGATGATCGAGGACTGGTTCGTGACACTGATCGATCGAGAGGGCTTCTCGGTGCAGGTGCACGAGGTGGGCAAGCGCGACGTGGAGATCGGTTCGAGCGATGCCGGGGCGATGATCAGCCTGCTGCTGCGCCGCCAGCGTCACAGGAGCGGCCTGACGCTGGCCCAGGCCGCCAAACGACTGAAAGCCCGGTCGCGCAACGCCTATGCCCGCTACGAACAGGGCATCTCGGTGCCGACGATCGAAAAACTCGACGAGCTCCTGCGAGCGGTCGCGCCCGACCACGAGCTCGTCGTCCGGCAGCGCACCGCCGCGTGAGTTTTCGGCGGCCGTCGATTGGCCGGGACGAAGGCAACGACCCCGCTAACATGTAGGATTTCGCGCATCTGCACGTTTCGAATGTGGCCCAGTCTACCAATGGAGATGTCAGTCCGAAGTGTGACGCGGACGGTATGAATGTAGCCGCTCTGCCTATCTGAGTTCTCGACCCCGCCCGTGGTGGCCCGAAATCGCCGCTACTCCCTGCTCGATGAGCTGGCGGAGCCTTACGACCCGGTTCAGACCGCCGGTAATGGCTCGGTTCCATCGTGATCGGGACGGCGCTCTGGCGCTGCTCGTGCTGGCGCGGATGCATTGATGGCTGCCGCCGGGTGCGTCGAGCTTGCGGTCGGCCGGCGTGCTCGAGTTGCTGCGCCGCGGCGCATCGAGGTTCGTGCGTGTTCGCGAGGGCAGCAGCACCGATCGGCAGCATGCCCGTCGATACCTCCGGCATGGCAAGCAGGCCGATGCGACGAGGAATTGGTCTACCGCGTGTTCGCCGCGGAACTGGACGGCTTTCTCGCCGAGGCGGAGGCTCGCGGCCACCCGCTACCGTCCTTCGTCGAATCGACATTCATCGCGCGCCTCGGCAACGCCATGCTCGCGGCCGGCGCCGTTGATGCGGCTTCGTCGCGTTGCGCGACGCTCGCGGGATTCTCGCTTCATGCCGGCCTTGCGATTGCTGCAATCGACCGTCCAGGGCTGGAGAGAATTTGCCGTTACATGGGACGACCGCCGTTGGCGTCGGAGCGTCTCGAGCGATTGAGCGACGGTCGCATCCTCGATCGGCTGCGACACCGATGGCGAGACGGAACATCGGCGCTGGTGTTCGAGCCTGGCGAATTTCTCGCGCGACTTGCGGCGCAGGTTCCGCCGCCGCGGGTGCACCAGGTCAGGTACCACGGCCTGCTCGCACCATGCGCCGCGTGGCGGCGTTTCGTGGTCCCGGCGGCTGGCACGGAAGAGAACGCAGAGCGATCCGCGTGTTCGCACGACGATCCGCAAGGCAGTCGTGCGCGGCGCATCGTGTGGAGCGAGCTGCTCCGCTGCGTGTTCGCGGTGCATGCGCTCCGCTGTGAACGATGCGGGTCGAAGACGCGGGTGATGGCGGCGGTGCGCTCGCCCGCGGTGGTCGCGGCGTTTCTGTCGTGCATCGGCAAGGAGGGGCGTTCGCCGCCGCAGGCCTGGCAGGGCGGGTCGGCTGCGTAGTCTCCGCAGTCCCCGCTTGAACGACGAAGATTCGACGGTTTCGAGTCGGCGTCGGTTGAGCTTCGACCGCCGCGGGGGACGGGTCTGGCCGCGATCCCGTCGGAGGTGTCAGCAAACCTTGTTTTGGGCTGGCAAGTAGGGCTCGGTCCGAGCGGCCGAAGCCCCGGCGCGCGGTCAAGTTGTCAGAAAGACTCTTATCGGACGTCGATTCGCGGGCGAGGCACGGGGTGGATCTCGGAATTGGCCACTTGAATCTCCTATCCTCTTTCGCCCGACTGTTCAGTCGAATAAGATTTCGCGCACTACGGGGCATCGCACGCGGAGCCTCACGCGCGCACTCCACCAATCATCGCCGCGGTGTCGGCATCATCGCGACTGCCTGGTTCGCCAGCATGCGCGTAATCATCGCGTCCTTCTCGACCCAGAGCGCCGCGATCCAGGCCTGGACGCGTGCGCGGTAGGCCGGGTCGTTTTCGTAGTCGCCGCCCAGCAGGTCTTGCGGGATGGCCAGCTCGCGCACGAAAACGCGGACGACGCGCAGGCGCCCGGACAGGATGTCGAGGAAGGTCGGACGACCACCGGGGTATACGATGGTCACGTCGATGACTTTCCGCAGGATGTCACCCATCGCGTTGAGCACGAATGCGATGCCGCCGGCCTTCGGCTTGAGCAGGTGGGCGTACGGCGATTCCTGCTGGGCGCGCTTCGCCTCGGTGAAGCGCGTGCCCTCGACGAAATTCATCACCGACACCGCCACGTGGCGGAATCGCTCGCAGGCTCGCCGAGTGGTGTTCAGATCGGTGCCCTTCAGTTCGGGGCGTCTTTCGAGCAGTTCCTTCGAGTGCCTTTGCATGAACGGAAAATCGAGGGCCCACCACGCCAGGCCAAGTATCGGCACCCAGATGAGTTCCTTCTTCAGGAAGAATTTCAGGAACGGCAGACGTTTGTTGAAGATCTTCTGCAACACCGGAATGTCCACCCAGCTCTGGTGGTTGCTGAGGACGAGGTAGTGGCCGTCGTAACGGAGGTTCTGAATCCCCTCTACCTGCCACTCGATCTTCGTGAACAACCGGAAGGTGAAACCGTTGACGCCGATCCAGCTCTCGGCAATCAGGATCAGCGCGCGGGACAGGAAGGTGCGGACGGCTGGCACTGGCACCAGGAATTTCACCATCGCGAGCGTGAAGAGCGGCACACAATGGAGCGTGGTGTTGGCCACGATCACGAACAATCCGAGCACGATTTTCACGAAGGCGGGAAGGAAATGGAGCATCGTGGATTCCCGTCAGTTGTCTCCGTGGAAGGAGTTCTCCAGGTCGATGAACTCGCGCTCGTCCGCCGCATTCACCGCTGCGACGCTTGCGTTGTGTAGTGGAAGTACCAGGTCGTATCGTCGGCGGCAGCCTTCTTCGCGTCGAAGCCATACTTTTCGGCCAGGGCCTCGCCCACGCGCTTCTTGAGCGCCGGATCCGTCACGCGCTCGAGAAGCCTCCCATAGACCTGACCGTTCGTTCGCAGGCGAACGCGCGGGTCTTCGAGAACCACTTTGGGCCAGCGTCGCCATGCGCCGAAAGCCGACGGCGAGTAGAGTTCGCCGTCCACGACGACGCCCCAGATGTGGAGCGACCACGGCCGCGAGGGGCGAATCTCCAGCTCGAGTTCCTTCCCGATCTTCGACCAGTCCGGGTTCTCCGTCGAATTCACTGGGCCTGACAGCGCGCCGCCAGGGATCGGCCCCAGCGGGCCGTCGAACAGATAGCCACCGAAGGTATCGAGAAGCAGCACTGTCAGGACGATCGCGCCGACGACAGCCCCGAACCACTTCAAAAATCCCATGAGACTCGTCTACTCGGTACGGATGTCCGAGGACAACGTGCGGGACCCCGTACGGTGTCAAAGCTCGGCCGAAACCTACGCAGCCTTCCAATACCGGAATTTCGGACGCTACCGATCTCTTCGCCGAAGCCGAAGCCAGAGGATCGGGCATGAAACAGATCACAGGGCGCGGACGAAGGACCGGAACTCTGGCCGTACGGCTTCCTTCAGCGCGGCTCGACGGCCACAATCGCGGTCAAGAGGATCTTCGGAAACTACCCCTCATCCTTGGTTTCCAGTTCGTCGGCCGAGCCGGCATCGTGGCTTCGCGGGCACTCGGGTCTTGATGCCACGCATCCCGTCGTGCCTGGGGGTTGCCCCACGAGAACGGAAGGGGATACATTTCGCGGCGATGACGACCGCTCTTCAGAAGGCGTTCGAAGTAGCGTCGAGACTTCCCTGATGGAACGT